>JAYEKF010000060.1:0-37752 GCA_034660895.1 Thermoproteota archaeon
AGTTAGAAGGGGATGAAGCCAAGTTTCAATAGGACTAGTGTAGAATTGAAATTAAGAAACGACATAAATTAGCGAGGTCAACCAACTTGTTTCAATAGGACTAGTGTAGAATTGAAATATAATTTCCAAAAATATGATATCATCGGAAAAAAGGAGATTTCAGTACACCTTGAAAAAGAGAGAAATCTTAGAAAGCTGAAAGTTCTCGCTGAGAAGGCAATAAACTGCGTCGGCTGTGGAGCCTGCCTAACAACATGTGAATCTAATGCATTGTCCCTCAGGAAAGGACATATAACAGTTGATGAACAGAAATGTATAAGTTGCCTAAACTGCCTAAAGTCCTCCCCAATCAGGGGGGCTTGCATAATGTGAAATTACGCTCCTAAGAAACTTGAAATATTGGAAAAACAATCATTTCAAGGAGAAACTTCTCCTCACCATTTCAATTATGCGTGAAGAATTGCGCGGGCTTTCTAGGATTCTGTCCACATTTCAAAGAATGATTTAATATTAGGATATCGAGCGCATTCCCCTCTTGGTACTGTCCTTGAACGCTGAAAATAAGGCAAGAGAGCTCTTACAACGCACACAACAGATACCCTAGTCGTCTTCATGCCAAGCGCTCTCTTTTAGTATGGTCTTTGTATTATTTCTCCTTCTTTTATTATCCAACCCTTTTTGCGTAGGAGCTGCTGCACTTTAGGTATTGTTAGGGCGTATTTGACGTGCTCACAGTTTTCTGCCTTGCGCAGTTCACAGTGCACTTTATTGTTACGAAAGTAGACATCGGTGAACATGCACTGTCTGTGATCTATCACTGTACATAGTCTTGGTTTACATTGGAATGCTCTAGGTTGGTCGTTTTGGTTCTGGCCTCAGAATCTTTTGCTCCTCACATTTCTCTCTTATGGCGTCTGTCACGAAGTCCGCTAGGCTTTTCTAGACCATCTCCGGAGAAACCCAAGAAGCTTTGGAAATAAGCTTTAAACGTTCAACCGCTCATTTTTTCCTTTTCTTTTTAACCTCGATGTTCAAAACTTCTTATAATATCGTTTTCACCATGTAACATTGGATATTGATGAGAAAAAGAAAGTCTGGCATAGAGAACCTCCTTGTTTCCACACCCGAGGAATTTTAATCGCTTTGTTAGATGATGAACTGTGGAGAGCTGGCTGAACATGTAGGAATAACCGAGCAGCATCTAAGCCGGCTTCTGCCAAGGCTCGAGGATCTTTCACATCCTCTTAAATTTTACCTTGACAAGCAATAACTTTGCATGAGTACAGAACAAGTTTTTTAGGTGTCGATTTAGGAATGTGGACGCTTTTTTCATAAACTTTATAAGCAGAAGTTTACCTTGAATAATTTGACGTGCCCTAAGCCCAAAGGGCACGTTCCTTGCGCATCCGCGCATTAAATTTAAAATTTCCTTTAACATGCGCTATCTTCGGATTTTAGTAAGTCAGTCTTTTTGATGACCTTTGGCAAATCATAACCCATTTGTCTCATCATTTCTAAATATTTTTTATCCGTCTTATACCATGGGATTAGGAAATCATTTTTCGGGTCCCAGAGAACAATGTCTTCATCGAAGGATAGAGATTTCATTCCCCCCTCGCTTTTGATCGCTTTGTTCGCTGTCATGTTGTACACAGGACTCCATTCGAAACTCTTCTTGACTCGACTTTTAGGCACTCCAGGATCCCAAACCATGAAGAATATCGGATGCTTCAAATAGGGCGTAAGATCCATAGGTAACGGAATATCAGGTGCGGCAGCTTTGATCTTGTAACCTGTGTCTCCAAGATTGTGGAACCATAGCTTCCTCTTACCAACATATGATGGGCATCTCTCTCTTATCGGTCGTAGCAATGTTCTTCCATCCACTTTACCATGATGGAAGATTCCAATTAACTTCAGGATCAAATCAGCTATCGAAATGACCGGGTTGCACTCGCTTCCACTAAAGTACACGTTTAGCTTGGCCTCTGTATTCACTAATTCTCTCCAAGCAGGCGTACTTTCACCACTAAAATGGTCTATGTCAAAGCATAAGGGGGTTTCAAAGGAATACTTCTTGGTGTACCACCATGCACACACATGTTCAAACGCATTTTGTGTCTTATGTATGAACGCCATCGGAGTAAGCCTCTGACCAGCAGCTTTTCCGTATACAGAGATGTATTCTCTTCCATAATAAGCACAGTACACATCAATATGACTTATACAATCTTCTAGATTGTCTACCACCATCGAAATAATGTCTGCAACCTTTTCATGAGTTTGCATCAGCAAGTGTGCTCCTTTATAGAACCGCTTTTTTCTTTTCAGTCCAAGCTTGTCAAAAACTTGATCCATGACTTCGTCATACCTCTCCGTCAAGTGTTTCTTGTCCATAATCGTCACTGAGACGCCAAGATGAGCCTTAAACACACCTTCTTCCTTGCCGTCCAATGAAACTGTAGTCTTTTTTAAAGGAACCGCATCGATACCCACGTAAAACATTGTGCATCAACTTACTGCCCTACCTGACTTCGCTTCTAAACTATAAGGTTTGTGTGGAATGTACTTTTGCTCAAAATCAGTCCGGTTTACATGGAAAAAAAATGCGCTACATTGTTCTAAATATCCGTTGAAACCAACACTATCAAAGGAGGTATTTTCCTTCCGGCTTAAAACATGAATTCGCGCTCACACGGAGGCTTTAGGTGGAATGATAAGTGGGTTTTAGGGTCGAAAAGAAGTAGCAATAGAGCTGTAGTCTAATTTCTCCTTTTCTTTTTAACCTCAATGTTCAAAACTTCTTATAATATCGTTCTCACCATGTAACATTGGATATTGATGAGAAAAAGAAAGTCTGGCATAGAGAACCTCCTTGTTTCCACACCCGAGGAAATCTTAATCGCTTTGTTAGATGATGAACTGTGGAGAGCTGGCTGAACATGTAGGAATAACCGAGCAGCACTTAAGCCGGCTTCTGCCAAGGCTCAAGGACCATCAGCTCATATACAGCAAGTATCGTTTCAATAGGACTAGTGTAGAATTGAAATCTGTTGGAGGGGGTTTGTTGGAGCAGCTGGTCAGCCACTGCGTTAAGAATAAACTGTTTTAAATCGAAACGGGCTTACTTTTGATAAACTTTGTTTAGAAGGATATGAATATGGGTAAAGCGTTGCGGAAAGTTGAAGGAGGTAAAATGATTAAGGTTCAACTAACAAAGCTGGGTGGAAAAATTGAGAAGATAAAAATTACAGGAGACTTTTTTCTTCATCCTGAGGAAATAATTGAGGAGTTAGAGAGGGTGTTAGTGGGTGAGCCCTTGGAAGCAGAAAACATATTGCAAGTCATAAGGGATCTGACTTGTGAAAGGGACGTTACGTTTTTAGGAGCATCACCTGAAGACTTCATGAAATGCATTTTGATGGCGGGTGGCAAAGATGATTGAGGAATGGCGGTTCTTAGACACAGGCCTTCATGACGGCTTCTATAATATGGCGTTGGACGAAGCCATAGCTAAAGCTAGGTCAAAAAACTTGGTTCCTAACACCGTAAGGTTCTATCGGTGGCAGCCGTCCACTGTTTCTATAGGTTACTTCCAAAGTATGGAGGAAGAAGTTGACATCGCCGCCTGCGACGAGAAGGGCGTGGACTACGTGCGGAGGATAACTGGTGGAGGAGCCGTGTATCACGACGAAAACGGGGAACTAACATACAGTATTATCGTAACTGAAAATCACAGATTGATATCTCGAAATTTTCAGGAAACGTATCGGGTTCTCTGCTCCGGCTTAGTTATGGGGCTGAAACTCTTGGATATTCCCGCTGAGTTTCAACCGATAAATGATATAGTGGTGAACGGAAAGAAGATTTCTGGGAACGCCCAAACAAGGAGAATGGGGTTGGTTCATCAGCACGGCACAATACTTAGGCAGGTTGACCCAGTTCTTATGTTTTCGCTGTTGAAGGTGCCGAGCGAGAAAGTGCGTGATAAAATGATTGAAACTGTTGGTGAAAGGGTGACTTCCATACAGCGATATTTAGGAACAGAAGTAATGTTTAATCAGTTGAAAAAAGCTTTAAGAGAGGGTTTTCAGGAAGCCTTCAAAATAAGGCTTGTTGAAGGACAATTAACTGATTTTGAGAAAAGCCTAACAAGCGAACTGATTGTAAAAAAATACGCTTCAAAGGATTGGAACTTTAGAAAATAAAAGCCAGCGTACATTTGTTCACGGTTTGATCGTCAATACGCTAATAAACATGAAATTCTATTCTGTAGTATTCCACTCAAAAAGGAGAAAATACAAAATGGAAGTAAAGAAAATAGCGGTTTTAGGCGCTGGCTTAATGGGACACGGCATTGCTCAAGTTTCAGCTCAAGTGGGAAAATACGAGGTTGGCCTAAGAGACGTTGAACAGAGATTTCTGAACATAGGCATGAAAATGATTAATGACAGCCTACAAAAGTTTCTCAGTAAAGGAAAAATCACAGAACAAGAACTCAAAGAAACTCTGGCGAGAATTCAACCAACATTAAATTTGAAAGAGGCGGTGGCGGATGCCGACTTAATTGTTGAAGCCGCTCCAGAAAACGTGAATCTAAAGAAAAGCATCTTCAGCGAAGTGGACAGCTTAGCTTCAGAACATGCTATAATGGCCTCTAATACTTCATCAATCAGCATCACCGAACTTGCCTCCGCAACCAAACGACCGGAGAAATGTTGCGGCATGCACTTCTTCAACCCCCCTCAACTAATGAAACTAGTAGAGATTATTCGGGGTGCTCAAACATCAGATGAAACTGTGAGCACGGTTAGAGAAACTGCACAAACGATGGGTAAGGAAACGGTTACCGTCAAGAAGGACTGCCCCGGCTTCATCGTAAATCGCATCCTTATCCCAGCATTGAACGAAGCGGTTGATCTCGTTTGGGAGGGAATCGCTGAAAAAGAGGATGTTGACAAAGCCATAAAGTTGGGGTTAAACTGGCCTATGGGTCCACTCACTTTGCTCGACTATATTGGTTCAGACACCGTACTTGCCATCGCAAACGTTCTATCCGAAGAACTTGATCCAAAGTTCCGTCCCAGCCCATTGCTAAAGCAGATGGTACGTGCAAAACTTTTAGGTCGGAAAACAGGAAAAGGCTTCTACGATTGGACCAAAAAATAAGTTAAAACTTGAGGAGAAACACAGAATATGGAACTGAAAAACACGCTTTACGAAAAAACTGATAGAACCGCCACAATCACCATTAACCGTCCAGAAGCGTTGAACGCGTTCAACAAAGAAACTGTAGAGGAAGTCCTTCACCTACTCAATGACGCAGCCAAAGACGAAAACATCCGAGTTGTCGTAATCACGGGAGCGGGAGAAAAAGCTTTCTCCGCAGGTGCTGACATAAAAGCCATGAAAGACATGAACTCACTAAAAGCCAGAGCCTTAGCTAAAAGGGGACATAAACTATGTAGAGCCATCGAAACCCTAGGGAAGCCGGTGATCGCCGCCATAAACGGATACGCGTTAGGGGGTGGTCTAGAAGTATCTATGGCATGTGACTTCAGAATAGCCTCTGATAAAGCAAAAATGGGACAAACAGAAGTAAACATCGGCTTAATCCCCGGGTGGGGAGGAACTCAACGTCTCCCAAGATTAGTTGGAAAAACGGTGGCGAAAGAAATGATTTACACAGGTAAAATGATTACTGCCCAAAAAGCGGAGCAGTTGGGTTTAGTAAATAAAGTGGTGCCGATCAACCAGCTAATGTCCGCAGTGAAAGAGTTTGCATCCGAACTCGCGGATAAACCGCCTGTAGCTCTGGAAATCGCTAAATCCCTGATTAACCGAGGTATGGAAACTGACCTTGAAACAGCTTTGACATTCGAAAGAGAGAGCTTCGGCGTTGTGGCGTCCACTAAAGACCTAAAGGAAGGAGTTTCCGCCTTTATAGGAAAAAGGAAGCCTGAGTTTAAAGGAAAATAGCAGAGATTCCAACCAGCAAACATCGTTTCAACGCTCTTAGCGCCTTCCCCACTCTATTTTCTTTTCGGGTAGATGAGAAAACGTATATTAGGAAAGCTGCCCAAATGCTCAGTTTCTAGCTTTCATCGGAGGAACCTCTTTTGGTAAATTCGAGAGTGTTGTTGAAGGATGCTCCAGGAGAACAAGTTCTACTTCTAGGAAACGAGGCGATCGCTAGGGGAGCTCTTGAAGCTGGAGTTGGAGTGGTAACCACCTATCCGGGCACACCAGCCTCTGAAATCGGAGACTCCATCTCTGCAATCGCTCAGGAAGCCGGCTTATACATGGAGTATTCCACCAACGAAATTGTGGCGTTGGAAACAGCGGCAGGAGCTGCCATTTGCGGAGTCCGCGCCTTAACCGCAATGAAGCATGTAGGTTTGAATGTGGCAGCTGACGCACTCATGACACTTGCCTATACAGGTGTGCGCGGCGGCTTTGTAATTGTCACTGCTGATGACCCGAACTGTTACAGTTCTCAAAATGAACAAGACAACCGTTACTACGCAATGCTTGCTAACCTGCCATGTTTGGAGCCCTCCAACTGCCAAGAAGCAAAAGAGATGGTTCCCCACGCTATAGAAATCTCCGAAAAACTTGAATTACCATGTCTGCTTCGACCAACAACAAGAATAAGCCACACCCGAGGCCCCGTAGTTTTAGGTCCACTAATAAAACCGAGAGTTAAATGTAAGTTCGAAAGCAACGTAAAAAGGTTTGTGATGGTTCCAGCTAACGCACGTCCACAACACAAAATTCTCCTGCAAAAAATGGAACAAGCGAAAAAAATCTCTGAAAACTCCCCATTCAACAAGGTAGTTAGTGAAGGATCAGAGGTTGGTATAGTCTCCTCTGGTGCAGCGTACAACTATTTGATGGAAGCGGTTGGCTTGCTCAATTTGGATGCGAGTATTCTAAAGTTGGGAATGATTCACCCTCTTCCAGAAAAGAAAATCGCCGATTTCATCCAGTCTTTCAACGAGATTATCGTGGTGGAAGAGCTTGAACCCTATTTGGAGTTACATCTACGCGGTATTGCAAAGGACTACGCTCCAAAACTAAAAATACACGGCAAAATGGTTAGCAGACACTTTCCACGTTTTGGAGAGTTCTCCACCCGGTTAGTGGTAGAAGACCTAGCTGAGATTCTGGGGAAAACCTCTCCTATCGCATTCAAAGAAATTGACGAAAAATACGGGCGGGTGAGCGAACAAATTTTGCTTAGACCCCCAGTCCTATGTCCCGGTTGTCCACATCGAGCCTCATTTTACGTGATACAAACTGCAACAGACGGAAAAGCAGTGTATCCCACCGACATCGGATGTTACGCTTTAGGTATACAGCCCCCATTAAAAATTGGTGATGTACTATTATGTATGGGCGCCAGCATCGGAACAGCATGTGGAATTAGTAGAGTTACCGACGAAGATGTGGTCGCCGTGGTGGGGGACTCCACTTTCTTCCACGCAGCTATACCTGGGTTAATCAACGCCGTCTACAATAACCACAACATCACACTAGTGGTTCTTGACAACTTAACCACAGCCATGACCGGACACCAACCGCACCCCGGAACTGGTAAAACAGGGATGCAAAAGACTACAAAGAGAGTTCTTGTAGAGGAAGTTGCTAAAGGATGCGGTGTTGAAAACGTTAAAGTGGTTAATCCATTCAAGGTTAAAGAAGCCATAAAAACGGTTAAAGAAGCCATGAAGACAAGCGGACCGTCCGTTCTAGTTTTTCGTGCACCATGCGCACTAATAGAGCTAGCGGAGAAACATAAAAGAGACGAGAAGGTTATCCCAGCCGAAATTACAGATAAGTGCACAAATTGTATGGTGTGCGTCAACTTGTTGGGATGCCCCGCGTTAACCGCACAAAATGGTCATGTAGCGGTAAACACCGCGCTGTGTACAGGATGCATGTTATGCGCCTCAATTTGTCCATATAACGCCATTGAAGCTGGAGGTTCAACCTAATGAAAAAGTTCAATATTGTTTTGGCTGGGGTAGGCGGACAAGGCATACTGTTGGCGGCTGAAATTCTTGGAACCGCTTCCATAAAAGAAGGCTTTAACGTACGAGTGAGCGAGATTCACGGTATGGCTCAACGTGGCGGAGCAGTAGTTTCCCATGTACGAATCGGCGGAGAGGTGTATGCGCCGACGACTACGGAGGGGAAAGCAGACATCATTCTTGGACTCGAACCTCTTGAAGCCCTCCGCAACATCACTTTTGCATCAGAAAAAACCATGGTTCTACTGAACACTGAAAGACTATTGCCTGGAGTTCTCTTCAGCCAGGAAAATTCCTATCCAAACTTACAGACCATAATAGAGAAAATTCGAATGTTCACCAGTAACGTCTTGACACTTGACGCCGCTGACTTAGCTAAAAAAGCAGGAAACATCCTCACCCGAAACACGGTAATGCTTGGCGGATTAGCAGCAACTCAGACACTGCCGATAAAAACAGGAAACTTAAAGGAGGCTATCAGCGAGTTAGTTCCAAAAAAATATTTGGAAACAAATTTGCGGGCTTTCAAGCTGGGCTGTGAAACAGTTAAGAAATGAATTCTTTAAAGTTAGGAGCTGGAATGTTTAACACTATTTTTGTAGTTCTTTTTTTGGCCTTTTGAATCGCTTTTAACAAGCTCTTAAACATCTGCATGTCTGAAGTGTTTACGATTGGAATTTGCACCTCTCTCCACCTCGTAGCTTTTGACATATTTGGGAAAGCACGTGTAACACACCTAACTTGTAGAAAACCCCTTGCCTTTAATTTCGTGTTCAAAAGATATCTCATAAACTTCTACGCAGAACAAGTAACCGTTAACCCAGAAAAGACGTTAAATTCCGTACGTGCTGGCGCACCACATTAAGTTTTCCGGAGGATTCTGTTCAACCTGTCAAGCTCTCCATTTGTCCTTTTTTCTTAAGTTTAGTTTAGACAGAACGTTCTTGGTTTTTTGAATTATGCTAGTGATAAGTCGCAAAAATAAAAAGAATTTCTTAAAACAACCTCTCCTTTAACAAGCCGTATTGTTTCCCTGAAAATTGGACCATCAAACACAAAAGAGGGGAATTCACAATTATTGAGAATTTTCAGAGGCTTTTCTCAGAATTATTATAGGAACGCAGAAAATGGGTGTTCCATATAGTTACGTAGAATGTCTCCTTCTGTAGGTTCTGTTAACTCTTTGGAATTTATAAATTGACTGGACACAAGTGTTGACTATCAGGGCTTAACAATCCACTACTTTCCCACCCATGCTCGACTTAGAATTTCACTCTATTTTCATTTATAAGGCGAAAAAGGAGAAAGATTGAAACCCATTTTACTTAAAAAAGGATTTTTTATCCGTCTTTTTTTGAACAAAATGCATATATACGCGTTACAGTGCTTTAGAAGAATTTCGGAGGACAAAAACATGCATGGCTATTCAGAGGAAGAAGAGGAAGAGTGGTAAAACAATGGCGAAGAAAAAGAAGAAGGGAAAGAGAAAAGGAAAGAAGAAAAGGAAATAAACAAACTACTTGAAGCTTTATCACTCCCATTTTTTCACTTTTTCGAGTAAGATTCAGCTATCTATCTCTTGCTGAGTTACGATAACCTTTTGCTTTATGTTGGCATTTTCTGTTTATGGTCATGTGCCGTCGTGTAAGCCTCGAAGAGTCAACAGAACCCTTCTGTAAACTATGACTGTAAGTAGTGTTGCTATCATGAATAATGGTAGAATAATGAATGATGGAAATTCTGGTATGACATAGGTTCCTTGGATTTCCACTGTTTTTATGCTGTGGTTATAGGTGAAGCAGATATAGGTATAGTTTTCATTGGGAATTATTGTATGGTTCGCTGAAACTATGCAGTGATCCCAGATGAGATAAACTTGCCATCCATCTTCAACCCATAAAAGCTTTTTTGGAATGGTAACTCGGCAAAAGCCAACTGTGCTATCCGGTCCAGTGACATTAAAACTAACCCGCTTATCGTCTCTACTGAAACAGAAACCTGAAACCGTGGAATTGCTAACTGTGTCGACATAGTACGTTACTTCATTCCAAGTACATGCATTAAAGAAGCTAATTGGACCCATAAGCGGATACCCATCTGTATTGTCTGCATCGATATCGTATGATGCATCTCCTATTCCGTCGCTTCCTATTTCATTTTGACCCCGACCACCACACAGGTCTACGTCAATATAGTCGCTCCAATAGTTCCCACCAGAAGGATAACCGTCATCCCAAGTATTATTAAATGACGGAGGATCTTGAAGCCGCACTTGATATGTGTTATTGATGAAGTTATTGTGAAAAATTCTGTTATTGCTGGAACCGCTAAGCACGATTCCATACGACGTGTTGTTTAAGACGTTGTTGCCAGTAAGAGTGTTACCGCCTGAGTCCTTGAGGAAGATTCCCTTAATGTTTTTTGAAACAGCGTTACCAGTAAGGATGTTGTTGCTGGAATCAACGAGTAAGATTCCAACCGTGTTGTGTTTTAAGAAATTGTCGCTTATGTTGTTGCCGCTTGAAAGATGTACGAGGATACCGCTATCTGGAGCGGTTAACCCACTGTTTTGTATGGTGAAGCCAGTGATGTTGACGTTGCTAGCTGTTACGTTCATAACGGTTCCAGCAAGGTTTCCGTTAATAGTGGTATTGTGCTTATTCTCTCCAATAAGCGATACTGTCTTGTTCACAACCACATGCTCGTAGTATGTTCCGTTGTATACGTATATGGTGTCTCCTGAACTTGCTACGTTTATGGCTTCTTGTATTGTGTGGAAGTCTGCTGGTCCATCATCATCCACAGTCCAAGTTCTGGGAGTTGGGGTAAGTTCGTATTTAACAAGGTCGTCGCCTCCGCCAGTCCATGTGCTTGGTGCTCCTTGCCATGCATAAATGTGCCCATTAGCGTACGCTAAACGGCAGCCAACATAGTAGCCTATCCCGAAGGGAAGGTCAGCCAAGCTTTCCCAACCGTTAAGCGATATGGTGTATCTGTAGGTGCGGTTGTCAGGAATAGCCTCGGGATGAGCTTGGTTTCCACTAAGTGCATAAATATAACCTGTTTGGTTTGACATCCAGTACCCAACATATAGGAGTGATCCTCCATCTCCTACGCCTCCTATGCCGCCGTCACAAGCGTCAGCTGGAATATCTGCCATTACAGTCCAAACAGCATCTACAAGGCTGTAACGCCAAAAATCGCAAAGCGGTGACTCCTCATCGAACTCTCCACGCAAGCCGTATAGAAACTTGTCGCCAGTCCAAACGAGAGAAGCTCCATCTCCCATGCCTGCAGGCGGGTCTGCAGGTGCATCACTCCACCTATTAGTTGAGGGATCATAACGCATCAAATGTGTGGGTCGTTGCTCACCGCCTATCGTGGCGTAGATGCAGTTGTCCGTGCTAACCCATGTTATAGCATCTCCTTCACCCTGATCAGCAGGAGTATTCGCTAAAGCCTCCCAAGAATTGCTCGAGATGCTGTAGCGGTAAAACCATCTGCGACTATCACCTGTTGCTGCTCCATATAAAGCATAAATGTAGTTGCCAAAATCCCAAGCCAAAGCTGTGCCCGTCTTAAAAGCGTCGCCTGAGTCAGGATTAGGCGGGTCCCCCAAAGCCGTCCAACTATTGTCAGCTGGATCATAACGGTGAAAACTGTTCTTTCTCGCTATATAGATGAAGTCGCTAGTTCCAACCACAGCTTCACCATAAGCACCTGTAACTGCATTTCTAACCCAAACCCAAGAACCATCCGCCTCGACAAGTTGGACGAGAAATTGATTTAAGCTCATGAACAACAGAAACGCAAACATTGTACTGTACAAAAATTTTCTACGCATCTTTTTCCCTCGACGAATTCTTAACTGACAAAAACTTAAAAATTGCCTACATTGTATTCTGCTAAACTTTTCCACATTTCTCACATTTGGTTACTTGTGGCGGTACATACATGGGAATTAGAACTTTAACTTTCGGCTCTGAAGAACGTTTATCACTGTCTAAAACAATAACTTTTTTTGGTTTTAGCAATTTTCACATCCATAACTTTGTCACCTTTCATAGGGAGTTTGCAAAACTTTCTTGACTGTTTTAGTGATTTTCGGCCCAAGCCCGTACACGTCTTTGGACCAACTATCTATATTTATTAGAGCATTTAGAGGGGTCTGATAGGATTTAAGAAGACTAACCGCTTTTTCATGCCCAATGTGGGGGAGACTCGCTAAAAGGAAGATTTGAGCCTCAGCCAACGTTTTCGTCCTCTTCACCGGATGCACAACTGGAACCCGCTTTTCCACAATTTGCTCCTGCCGAGCGGCGGTGTACAAAAAATCGACAGTTTCTTTGTAGCTGGTTGTGTGAATCATTGTCACGCCTTTTTTTGCTAAAGCGAACATGGCGCCCCAAACCGAAGCTGGTTGAATCCTACTAAACTTGTAAACAATGGGTAAGTAGCCTTCCAAAAGAAGTATGGACTGCGGATAAACCTCTTTTAAAGTGAACAATTGCTCAAATAAGTGCCGTCGAGTAAGTGTGTAAACAAAATCTCGCACTGTTTTCCTTTCAATTGCGCAAACATCCGATATGACGTAGTCGCCTTTCTCTAAGGGTTGTACACTAATCTTAGCGGCATGTTCTTTTAATCCTTTCACAATTTTTGGACAAACGCTGGCTTCATTGCTATCCACAATGATTATAGGTTGCTCATCATCTCTTCTGCCCTTAAGGTAAGGAACCAAAGTTTCAGTTCCAGACATACATAAACCCTCTAATTCGATAATAGTTCTTGTTAAAATAAGTAATAAGTGAACTGTGCATGATTTAGCACTTTAGATGGGGACATTAGATGGTGGGTTAGGAAGGAAATAATTGTTAAGGAACTTGGTGAGAAGTGAACCTGATTATTGAAAAATCTCGAAAATCGAACAAAAGAAGGAAAATGTACAGTAGATTATGCTGATTGTTTAGCCTTTTTTAGTGATTTCTTTGATTACACCAGCGGCGATGGTGGTTCCCATATCTCGAACGGCGAACCTTCCTAGTCTGGGAAACTCCGCGTACGGCTCAACAGCAATTGGATGAAGCGGCTCCATTCTAACAATTGCACCGTCCCCAGTTTTCAGAAAGTCAGGGTTTTCTTCCACTGTTTGCCCTGTTCGGGGGTCTAATTTTTTGATAAGTTCCGTAAATCTGCACGCAGTTTGACCAGTGTGATGATGCAGCACTGGGGTGTACCCGGCGGCGATAGCGGTTGGATGATAAATTACGATAATTTGTCCAATGTATTCTTTGGCGACCGTCGCTGGATTATCTAGATGTGCGCATACATCTCCTCGACGCACGTCTGCTCTGGTGATACCTCGAACATTGAACCCAACATTGTCTCCAGGTTCAGCTTTCGGAATTCTCGAGTGGTGGGTTTCAATGGATTTAACTTCTCCTTTTACGTTGGCGGGCATAAATATCACTTCGTCGCCTACCTTTAGTACTCCAGTTTCCACTCTTCCCACAGGTACAGTTCCCACGCCTTTGATGGTGTAGACATCCTGAAGGGGTAGACGTAGCGGTTTGTCAAGAGGTTTAGGTGGCACCTCGAATGTGTCGAGGGCATCCAGAAGGACGGGACCGTCGTACCAAGACATTTTTTCGCTACGTTTTACGAGGTTGTCACCAGTCCATCCTGATGTGGGTACGAATGGAATTTTTTCTACTTTGAAACCGACCATTCTAAGCATTCTTGAGATTTCGTCTTTGATTTCTTCATATCGTTCTTTTTTCCAGTTGACAGTGGCGTCGTCCATTTTGTTGATGGCTACGACTAGTTGGCTTACTCCAAGCGTGTAGGCGAGGAAGGCGTGCTCTCTTGTTTGTCCGCCTGGTCCGATGCCTGCTTCGAATTCTCCTCTTTTAGCGGACACGAAGAGGATGGCTCCGTCGGCTTGGCTGGCTCCGGTGACCATGTTTTTGACGAAGTCACTGTGTCCTGGCGCGTCAATTACGGTGAAGAAGAATTTTTTTGTTTCGAATTTTAGAAATCTTAGGTCTACGGTGAGTCCTCGTTCTCTTTCTTCTTTGAGGTTGTCTAGGACCCATGCGTATTTGAAGGTTTCTTTTCCTAAGGCTTGGGCTTCCTCTTCGTATTTTTTAATGACTCTTTCGTCGACGGCTCCCGCGAGGTAGAGGAGATGGCCCATTGTGGTTGATTTTCCGTGATCTACGTGTCCGATTACTACAAGGTTTAGGTGTGGTTTTATTGTTTTGCTCATTTTCTTCTCCTTTTTTGTTATGAGTTACTTTTGTTTTTAGTAAGTTCTTGTATTTGCTTGTGCGTTCTTTTATTTATTTCTTTTGAGTTGTTTATGTGCGCACTCCAGTCTATAGAAAGTTTTTCGTGCCTAAACATGTGCGCGCTACTAGCGTAACTATTAATTGCTCTAAACTCCAAAGTTAGGGACAAGTCATGCCAAGTACCAAACCAGCTACACGACTTAAGATAGCAGGGATATGCGGCGTAGCAAGTCCGATAGTTGCCTTCACATGCATATTTTTGACCATTTCCCTCTCCCCATGGTTCAACTGGACTAAAAACGCTTTGAGTGACCTAGGGGTCAGCGAAACTTCCGCCCTGTTTAACTTAGGCCTCATAATAAGCGGAATTCTCATTCTTGTCTTCGCAATCGGTCTTCGAGAAGCATTATCGAACCGGGTTTTGGGTTACATCGGAGCTTCAATCCTTGTTTTAGGTGCAATAAGCTTGTGTGGAATAGGCATATTTACCGAGGAATATGGAAACTTACACCTATATGTTTCGTTAGCTTTTTTCATATTAGTTCCCATCTCTTCGTTTCTCATCGGAGCCTCCATGATGCAAGCTCCGTCCGAAAAAATGTTAGGAACTTTTATAATCCTAGCTGGCATTGCGGCAATTGTTGTATGGGTTTTCCCATGGGAAGGCTTGGCTATTCCAGAAACCATCAGCTCGTTTGCCAATTCGATGTGGAGCGTCATTTTAGGTACCAAATTGGCAACGCAAACCCGCAGCGTATGAGAAAACGTATGTATGTTCCAGAAGGAAATAGGCGCCTGCAGCATATATGACATCAAAAATAGCTGTATTTTATATATTTCACATTGCAGACAGTGATTAATAGGGTAATAGTGAGGTAATATTCATACAGTTTGGAGCGATAAAGCTTGAGCGGAGAGTTCCTAGGCTATAAAGGAAAAGCATTGCAAGTTCTAAAAAAGGCAGAAGCTGAAATCGGTGACGTAATCCGGGTAACCAAAAACGAACAAACATACGAGGGAATCCTTATCCCCCGCTCTGAATACGGTGACGACAAGCACATCGTAATTAAAATGAAAAGCGGATACAACATAGGAATCCGGGTCACCCCAAACATGCAAATAAAAAAAGTGGGAAAGGGCGTGAAACCAACCTTCACACAGCCGCTGTTGCCAAAACAAAAATCAAACTTGCCAGAAGTAGCTATTATCAGCACGGGTGGAACCATAGCCAGCCGGGTTGACTACCGAACTGGAGCCGTGCGACCAGCGCTTTCAGCAAATGACTTGTACAGCGTCGTCCCGGAACTTGCTGACATAGCCAGAATAAACGCAGAAATTCTCTTCAGCCAATTCAGCGAAAACATAAAAGCGGAACACTGGCGGAAAATGGCGGAAGCCGCAGCCAAACACATAAAAAAAGGAGCAGCCGGAGTGGTAATCGCTCATGGAACAGACACCATGGCGTACACAGCCGCAGCGCTAAGTTTCGCACTGCAAAATCTACCCGTCCCCGTCCTGCTAGTAGGTTCTCAACGCAGTGCAGACCGGCCAAGCAGCGACGCCGCAACAAACCTAATAGCAGCTGTAAAAGCAGCAAGCACAGCTCCGTTCGCCGAAGTTGTAATCGCCATGCATGAAACCACATCAGACATATCCACTTTATTCCACCGTGGAACAAAAGTAAGAAAATGCCACACAAGTCGAAGGGACACCTTCAAATCAATTAACGCATCACCACTCGCCCGCATGGAAAACGACAAAATTACCATGCTTACGAAAGACTATTCTAAACGAGACACAAAAAGAAAATTGGTTTTGAAACAAAACTTCGACGAAAAAGTGGCGTTGCTAAAGTTTCATCCCGGCTTGAACCCCGAAATCATCCGTTGGTGCGTGAAGCAAGGCTACCGAGGAATCGTTCTGGAAGGAACAGGATTAGGACAGGTAGGCAACTACTGCTTTCCCGCCGTCAAAGAAGCCATACAAAACAAGGTGCTCGTAGCTATGACCCCGCAATGCTTGTGGGGAAGAGTAAACATGAACGTGTACGACCAAGCGCGAGACCTCCTAGCCATGGGAGTAATCCCACTCGAAGACATGCTGCCGGAAACCGCGCTGGTTAAAATGATGTGGACTTTCGGACAAACCAAAGACTTGGAGGAAGTGAAAAAGCTCATGACTACGAACATAGCCTATGAGATTTCGCCGAGAACCGTCTATGAAGAATGAACAAGGAAGTAAAGAAACGTGCAAATTGACTACTCCAAAATCGGTTTAAAAGTTGGATTAGAGCTACATCAACAACTAGACACAGCTGCAAAGCTTTTCTGTTCCTGCAAACCAGAGCTTTTCAAGGGAAAACCTGAAATCACGTTTTTGAGGAGGCTAAGACCTACACAAAGCGAGTTAGGCCAAATTGACCCCGCAGCCTACTTTGAATTCCAGAAGGGTGTAAAAATTTGCTACGAAGCGAACCGAGAAAACACCTGTCTTGTAGAGATGGATGAGGAGCCGCCGCACAACATGAACGCCGAAGCGGTGGAAATCGCTCTCACCGTGGCTTTGATGGTTAAAGCGACTCCGGTAGACGAGGTTCATGTGATGCGGAAGACTGTTATCGACGGTTCGAACACAACAGGCTTTCAAAGAACTTGCGTTTTAGCGTTAAATGGAGAAATCAACATCAAAGGAAAGAAGGTTCCCATACAGCACATAGGACTGGAAGAAGACGCGGCGAGAAAAATGGGTGAACAAGACGCAGTTGTACAATACCGCATTGACCGTTTAGGAATACCATTAATCGAAGTTACCACGGCGCCGGTGATTTACTCTCCACAAGAGGCGGAGGAGGTTGCTTTAGCTATTGGAAAGATTTTGAGAGCCACAGGAAAGGTGAAAAGAGGTTTAGGAACCATCCGTCAAGACATAAACGTTTCCATCCCAAATGGAGCGCTGACTGAAATTAAAGGCGTCCAAGAACTGGCGTTAGTTTCGGCGGTTGTGGAGCAAGAAGTGCAACGTCAACTCGGCTTCCTAGCAATAAGAGCTGAACTGAAAAAGCGTGGCGTAAAAGAGGAAAACATCCGAGCCAAATTTGTTGAAGTTACATCCGTCTTTGAACAAACGAAAAGCCGAATACTCCGTAAAGCCGTGGATCAAGGTGAACATGTTTTAGCAGTGAAACTGCCAAAATTCTGCGGATTGCTAAAAAAGGAAATTGCGGCGGGTATGCGTCTTGGCTCGGAGATGGCGGACCGAGCTTCCTTTTGGGGAAGGGTAGGCGGAATTTTTCACACTGATGAGCTTCCAGCCTACGGGATAACAAGTGATGAGGTAGAGAAGCTTAGACGCGTCGTGGGCGGTGAACCGCAGGACGCCGTGGTGTTCATAGCAGGAACCATGGAAAACGCTACGGATGCATTAAAGGCGGTTGTGGAAAGAGCTAAAGAAGCCCTGAAGGGCGTGCCAGATGAAACACGCGCAGCGAATCCAGATGGAACCACACGGTACATGAGACCCAGACCAGGCGCCGCAAGGATGTATCCGGAAACTGATGTCCCCCCAATCCAAATTGATGAAAAACACCTTGAAAGACTGCGCACCCGTCTCCCAGAGCTGCCAGAACAGAAAATGAAGCGGTTAATAAAAAACTACGAGTTGAATAGGAAGTTGGTGGAGCAGCTTTTAGATTCAAACTACGTTGACTTTTTCGAGGAAACCGTGCAGGAGACCGGGGTTTCATCTACTTTAGCGGCGGTGACATTGACGGAAACACTGAAGGCGCTGAAACGGGACGGGGTCAGCGTGGAGAAAGTTTCGGATTCGCAGCTGAAAGATTTGTTCGGCTTGTTAAGCAAGGGAAAGATAGCGAAGGAAGCGATACCAGAAGTTCTAACGTGGTTTTCCAAACATAAAGAAGGAAACGCATGGGAAGCGGTGGAAAATTTGGGTTTAGTGATGATTTCTCAGAAAGAACTGGAACAGATAATTGATGTTCTGATCGAAGAGAACCAGAGTTTGGTGGAAAAGAAAGGAAAAGACGCATTTGGAACGTTGATGGGTGTGGTTATGGCAAGAATTAGGGGAAGAGCTGAGGCTGGTTTGGTTAGTAAGTTGTTAAGGAAGAAGCTGGGGCAACCCTGTGGATAGGTGTTTTCTGGCAGATAGCGATGTGGTCTTTCGTTTGGTTCTCCACGTTTAAAATGTAATTGAAGCTTGCTTGTCGAAGAATTTTTGCAAAGTCTTTCTGCGTGAACTGTTTCTTGAGAGCTGTGAGAACTATTTTTGCGTTAGGTTTAGTTACGCGTTGAATTTCCTTAATGGTTTTATTAGGGTTAGGAGGGTTCTGCAAGAGAGTGACAGCGAAGACGTAATGAAAAATTTGATTTTTAAAAGGAATGTGGTCAACGTCTGCGCGGATTAAAGCGATTTTAGAAGATTTTCCCACACGTTTTTTCGCTTGCTTAAAAAGGTTTTCGGAGAAGTCCAAGCCTACGAGAAGCTTTGCGTCTTCGGCGACATGTTCGAATAGCAGTCCAGTTCCGCAGCCCAAATCCAAAATAACACAGTCTTTTTTCAGTTTTAGGTTTTGGAGAGCAACTTTTATTTTCGCCTCCTGCTCCTCCATGTATTGAGCATTATAGCTGGACGCTGCAGCGTCGTAGTCACGCATCACCCCACGTTTCTTTTCCCACTCACTCATACGCCTTCCGAAATCTTATGTACACGTGACGCTTCTAAAAATTGTGGCAGACCACGTTGGCAAACAAGAAATCTTCTGATGTTCAGGAAAACCCAAGTGTTGACGAAGCGGAAAAGTTAGTGAAAAAGGCACTTTCTAAGAGGAAACCATTAATTTTGGTTGGGAACTGTTGGGTGGATTATCATGGGAGAGCTAGCTCACAGTTGGAGCCAGGTGAACGTATCGTCTTAGTCAAACAGGACGGTTCCCTCCTCGTTCATCGCCCTTCAGGCTATGAGCCTGTAAACTGGCAGCCTCCGGGATGCCTGTTTCAAACCAAAGTAGAAGATGGAGTTTTGCAAATCAGAGCAATTCGGCGGAAACCAGCTGAGTCAGTGAAAGTGTTCTTTAATCGGATATATTTGGCGGCGACGTTCACTTTAGTTGACGCTGGAGAGTTTTCCCTTTACGCCAGCGAACAAGACATGCAAAAAGCCATACTGACGGAGCCTTCACTATTGGAGGAAGGATTTCAACCTATCACTTACGAGAAGAAGGTGGAACCCGGATTTGTGGACGTATACGGCGTCGACGGAAAAGGCAGATTAGTGGTGGTGGAAATAAAACGTAAAACCGCTGGGCGTGACGCTGCACTTCAACTGGCAAAATACGTGAAGTCGGTGAAAGAAACAACGAGTCGTCAGGTGAGAGGAGTGTTAGCGGCGCCCAAAATGGCGAAAGGGGTGCAACGGCTACTAGCAACACTGGAACTAGAGTTTCACGCCTTAAGTCCGAAAAAATGCGCAGAAACATTAAGCCGTCCAAAAACAAAAAAGCTGGCAGAATATTTTGAGGAATAAACGTGAAAATTCTTTTTGTTTGCACCGGAAACTCCTTCCGAAGCCCAGTGGCTGAAGCCCTGCTAAAGAAGCTTAGGAAAGACTTAGAGGTGGAATCAGCTGGGATGCATCCAGCGTGGGCTATAGCTCCAAACGCGAAGGAACTGTTGGAAGGAGAAAACGCAGCTGAAGGGCTGAAGAAAATACCTGAGTGGGTTGGGGAGAAAAACCTAGATGAATACGACTTAATCATCGTTATGGAAGAACGTCATAAACAACAAATTCTTATGTTTCACCCGCAAGTCCGTAACAAGATAACGGTTTGGGACGTAGAGGATCCCATTTATCTTCCAGCTGGTTCAGATAAGATAGTTCTAGAAGAAATAAAAAAGAAGGTAAAGAAGCTAGCCGCCTCGCTGTAAAAGAAAAAAAGAATTAAAAGGGCTTATCGCCTTGGATGTGCACTTCTGCCTTTATGCATTCGATAAGTTTTGGGCAGGTTAAACAAAAATCATCAATTGGAACGTTTTTCGCGGGCTTTAAATATCCAAAATAGTGCGGGCATTCTAGAGGACTTATCTTTCCAGCGTCTTTATCAATCATTACTGATTCACGTTTTCCACAACCTTTGATAACTTCTTTTAAATCTTCAATTCGGCTTTGCGTCTCCTTTACCGCTTTTCTGAGCTCCTCTAGACGTTTCAGAAGCTCTTCTCCCCTCCGGCTCTCCATACGCAAAGGTGTTCCCAAAAAACACAAAGTGCTACGGAATAATATTCCTTCATTCGAGTGCAGCAATATTTCAGAAACGGACACGCATATGTACATAGCGGTGAAGTCGTCATATATCCGAAAAAAAGTTCTTATTTGCCACTAAACTTCACGTTTGAGAGCAAATAACATAAGTACGTAGTCTGCAAAATGTGTAAGTTAAGAGGAAGATGAGAAAATGCGTGCACGTTCAAAAAGGGGCATAATTGTCTGGATACTCAGTTCAATAGCCTTTCTCACGGCGGTAAACGCTTTCAATGCTGTAAGACTTTGGGAGACAAAAAGTCTTGAAGATGCTCTAAGAATAAGTCTTCCAATTCCAGGATTAGAACATGTGTGTACGCACGTGAATGTGCTTACTTATCTTTGGATTTCCATAATAACCACTATCGTTTTCATAGGTCTCACCGCTGTGGTGGCGTACCGCGAGCTTCCACCCAACCCTGCTCTGCTGACAAAAGTCGACGACATAGAAGAGGAGATAACCGCTAACACAAACATAATTCGCTCCACAAACGCCAGCTTACTTAGAGAGCTAAATGAGAACAAAAAAGACCGTGAAAAATTCTTCAAAGATGTCGCTGCACACCTCAAAAAGACCAGAAAAGAAACGTTA
Source organism: Thermoproteota archaeon (assembly GCA_034660895.1). GTDB lineage: Archaea > Thermoproteota > Bathyarchaeia > Bathyarchaeales > JAYEKF01 > JAYEKF01. The sequence continues at coordinate 21,231 of JAYEKF010000060.1, forward strand.
GGAACTCTGGAAAGCCACAGAAAAATCATGCAAAAAGTAAACGCCAACTTGGAGGACACAAGACGAGATGTGCAGGAGACTCTTGGAAAACAAGGAGAAGAACTCGAAGAAGTGAGACGTTTAAGCCGTAAAACTGCTGCGACGGTTAAGAAGCAATCGAAAGATTTGGCGAAAATAACCGACAGAGTTGAAAAAATCGAGAAAGAATTAATGCCGCAGCCACTACTGACAAGCCAAGACAAACTTGAAAAAATCAAGGGAATTGGGCCGCAACTGGGAAAAGAACTGAGAACTATGAGAATAGCAAACGTTGGTGAACTCGTCCTCGGAGACGCGAGAACCATTGCTGAAAAAACACGTGTGTCGCGTGAGATGGCGGAACACCTTCAAACAACCGCGCAGCTGCTTATGATTCCAGGCGTCAGCGGAACTGATGTGGAACTGCTCGAAGAAGCTGGAATAACCACCAAAAAGAACCTTGCCAGCCAAGACCCAATTCAGTTGGGCAGAAAAATAGATGACATCGTTAAAGTCTACGTCAAAAAGGGAAAAATCTCTGAAAGTGAAAAGCCGACGCTGGAGGAAATTTCCTTTTGGATAAAACAAGCTAAAACTTAATTCCACAATTTTCCATTATTTTCTATTAGCTGAGTTGATGGAGAAATTTTATGCCGAAAATAACTATCAGCGGAAAAGAATACGAAAAAAGAATTGAGAAAGTAAGAGAGGGGCTGGTGAAGAAGAAATTAGATGCTTTGTATTTAACCGGTGGAATCAGCTTCTTCTATCTCACTGGATACTACTACCTCGCCACGGAACGCCCCGCCGCCCTAATTATTCCGGTAGACGGTGAAGTTACATTTTTGGGGCCCCTACTCGAAAAGGACCACATACCTCTAAGAACCCAACTGATTAAGAACGTCCAAACTTACCCAGACTATCCTGGAGAAAAGCATCCAATCAACTATTTCGCTGAGTTTCTCAAACAGTTTGGGCTGCACAACAAAACAATTGGCATTGACAATCTAGCTGGAGCCGCAGGAAGATGGGGTTACAAGGGGCCGCCCATCACAAAAAAGTTGCCGAAAGCAAAGTTTGTGGAGGAGAGGGAGCTAATTCAGAGCATGCGGATGATCAAATCCCAAGAAGAAATTGAGCTGATCAGAGAAAGCGCAAAGTGGGGGAATCTGGCGCATACACTGTTACAGGAGTATACGGAGCCCGGGCTGTGGGATGTTGAAGTATCCGCTTTAGCCTCCTACGACGCTTCTATAATCATGAAGAAAACCCTTGGACCAGACTACCAACCAACCAAAACCGGAGGCTTCCCAGCCGCTGCAGGCTTCAGAGGACAAGTTGCATCAAAATCCGCCATTCCACACTCCATTTCCACAAAAAACCTGATTAGGGAAGGCGATGTTCTCGTAACGGGAGCCGGGGCGGACGTCGGCGGCTATAATAGTGAACTGGAACGAACCATGATTGTTGGTGAGCCCACTGAAAAACAGAAAAAATACTTCAAAGTCATGTTGAAAGCTCAGGAAGCCGCTTTATGTGTTTATAATCCTGGAGCCAAATGTTCCGATGTGGATAAAGCTGCAAGAAAAGTCTTTCAGAAAGCAGGCTACAGTGAGTTGGTGCTACATCACACGGGTCATGGGCTGGGGCTGGAAGGGCATGAACCTCCCTGGCTTGACATCGGCGACAACACTGTAATGAAGCCGGGAATGGTTTTCAGTTGCGAGCCGGGAATTTACATACCTGGATACGCTGGATTTCGACACTCCGACACAGTTCTAATCACAGAAGATGGAAAAGAGGTATTAACATATTATCCAAGGGATTTGGATTCCCTAACCATTCGCAGAAGATAAACCCGTCCAATTTAATTGAAAAAGCGTTTGCATGTTGCCCATGAACTGGTTGTTCACAACAATTATAAATGGACAAGGCGACGCATAATATAGTCGAATGGGTTGGCAAAGAAATGAATGAGCAAGTGAGCAAGCTCCTCCTCCCCTTCATAACCCCCGCGAAAGACCGTAAAACAAGTTTTGGAAAGGACATGGAAAGAGCAGTCATCCTCTGCCTAGCTGAAATGGAAAGAAAGAAAGGTGGAGGACTCGTAGGAGGCAAAGAAGGAGAAAAATTAGCCTTCATAGCTCAAGTCTTTTATCCCGTATGGCTGGCTCCTTGGAAAGAGAGAAGCTTACTGTTCGACGGCATGGGCGTAGCAGGGTATACGGCAACTTACAGCGTTCTGCCACAAGTTCAAGAATTTATTGAAGACGTGGAGGAAAGCGGGAAAACCTGTGAAGCCTACTCCGCCTTTCTCTCCGACTCCCTCAATTACTTCAAGAATTTTGCGAGCGAAGAAGAGAAGACGGTTAACGGAGTTATTGTTAATCCGGAGCTCATTCAAGACTTCATTCCTTACCTTGAAGAGATGAAAAGAATTACAGAGGAATTGTCAGATAGACTGTTTTTAGCTCCTGCCCTAGACGAATCCACAATTTCGTCTACGGTGCAAGACTTGCTGAAAATCAGGAAGCTGGTGGAAAAGGACATTGAAAACTTACAGAAAATCATGGACTTACTGAACAACACAACGATAAAGCATGTAAAAACAATCCAGAAAGAAATTAAGGAAGTTAGGAAGAGGTTTAATCGGAAAATTGCTGATTTAAAACCGTCAGTTATGGAAGAGATACAGAGGATTAAAAGGGAGTACAATGAGAAAATCACCAAGTGCACCCAAGAGGCTAAACCTCAACTTCGCCGTCTCCACCAAGAACACGCCAAACTCGAAAAAACCATAGAGGCAAGAATAATTAAAATTGAACGGTGCGAAGCGGAAGTAAAATCTTGTAAGCTCCGCAAAGACGAAGAAGGAGAGTTCAGATGGAAAAAGGAGATCACAAGGTGCAGAAAAGAGATATCTGAAGTAGAAAAGGAGATCAAGGCTTTAGATGAAAAAATAGAGGCTGAAGAAGCTAAGAAAAAACGGGAAATTGCGAATTTAAGGGCAGAATGCGATGAACAAGTTGAAGAGGCTAACAAAAAGTTAAGGGAGTTAGAAGCTTCCCGAGACGGTGAAATCAGCATGGACCAAAAAGAAATAGAATTGTTAGAGGATTCGACCTCCACCATCATAGACCAAATTAATAATCTGCTAACGTTAAAGAAAAAAGCGTTAGACGAACTAGTTGGGTTGGGCTTACCAAAGGCACAAACCGAAAACGCCTTGGTTCACATACCCACCTATTTTGTTTGCTACGAAAAGAATTCTGAAGAAAGATATCAGCTGTATTCACCCTCTTTCGCTGGCAGTTTGGGAATTCTAACGAAGTTTAAGGGTGTTTTTGGAGTCTCCAGAGTGAAGTCGCTTCTTAAACCACGTTCAAAAGCGCTCATAAGCTTTCTTAATCAACTATTAGATTTGATGACCCGAGACCCAGTGTTTAAAAAGAATCTCTTGGACGCTGGATTTGAAGCGAACATTTTTGGAACAACAGAGTCACGTTTAGATATTGAGATAGGCTTGAAAAGGTTACGTGAGGAGGAATGGATTTCACAAAGCGAACTTGAATCGCTTAGCAGTTTTCTCCAAGAAGAGTAGCCCCACATTTTTGAGTTTCCTTCGATTACTAGGAGCCAAAAGTTGGTACGCATGAAACTCTTATTTACGTTGCCCCTTCATATAATATCAGAGTAGTTGATATAGAAAGGCTGTCGATGAAGAAAAAGAAGAACAAAGAGATTGAAGTCGTTGCCCCAACAAGATTCATCAAGCATAAACGTAAGACTAAAGAATCAAAACTATCCAAAGTGAAAAAGTTTTTTGTAGTAATGTCACTATCATTGTATAACGCTCTTCGTGGCTCTGTTTTGCACTACTTCAAGAGTGTGAATCAAAAGGCTAGGGTAAAAATCGCAGATTGGTGCATGAAGTATGAAACTTTAGAGCATGTTGACCTTTTAATTAAAGTGTTCAAATGGGTAGTTTTGCCAGCAAGCCTCCTTTATGTTTGTGTGGATTTCTATTTCTTTAGACAAAATGGATTCTATGTTTTTGGGCATATTGATTTTCTTCTACAGCAACTTCCTTCCAGATCTGCCTTCCATCTATAGAAGAAGGAAGATTCATCATGGTATAGCAGATACAACTGAAGATTTATCATGGTATAAGAAGTATGCTCTTCTGCTGTTTGCTCCACTGTTTATTGGGGCTTTTTTTTCTGGGATACGGTTAAGGTGGAAGACAACCGAAACCTTCCATAACTTCAAGTCGTTAATAATCTATGTAATGTTTCTTTTTATATTGAGCTTTCTTGTATTCGCAGACTTTCCAATCTCAATTGGAGATGCAACCGAGATTCTTTCTGTTCCATTCTACGCTCTGATAGGATACTTAACCCACCTGAAGGTTGACAAAATCTGGTAAGGGCCACATCGATGCCTTTACTTCATTTGAAGAAAACTTTGAATTAATTTGAAGGAACGCTCTTGTAGAAGGAAGGAACCTAAATTTTAGGTTGAAAAGAAGTTAGTAAGTCTTTTCTGAAAAAGTGCACTCTCTAAAAGTTTACTCTTTTGAATCCAATAAGCCATTGGAATTTGGAGTTGACTACCAATTCTTTTAAGCGCATCTTGTAACGTGTTAAATTTTAGTGGCGGTTGCTTCACAGCGTTTCTTACATTTTCTCGGACTTGCCACACGCCGACGGGCATAATGTAGCCGGGATGCGCCTCACATAACACGATTACAGTAGCCTGTCTTCGTTCTTTTAGAAGTTGTTCGCAGACGGCGAGACGTGCGGCGTAGTAGCATCCACCTATACTGGCGTAGGTGGTTCTCTCCCCGTAGCCTTCCCAGTCGGAAAACATCACTGCTGTTGTTCCAGCGGGGTTCCATGTGGTGCCTGGATACCAAGTTTCCATAATTTCGTAGCTCCAAGCAGCTGGAATCATTAAGATTTCCAATTGCCTGTCTAGGTATCTAGATTCGTAAACGCGGTATTCGTTGATTTCTGGGAACATTTTGATTTTGTTCATTAGTTCTTTAGAGATTATGCTGTCGACAGCGGTTATGCTCCATCTTGTGGGCACCAACCTTCGGTTTTCTTTTAGTCCGAAGGCGCCGACGCTGAAGGCACGTTGAATTTTTGTTACAAAAACCCCTTTTTTGTGGAGTTCAGTAACGGCGTCTGCAGCTAACAAGTCGGTGTCGTAGTAGGCCTTCTCAATTTGGTGGTTCCAACGTGTTGTTCCCACTTGTAATTTCCTAATTGGAGCGGAGGGACCGAAGGGTTGAACTTGGTCATCTAAAACTATGCGGTGGCGGGGCTTGTTTTTCAACTCAAGCTCTGTGTCCACCGAACGCTCTGAAAGGGCGAGTTCACGCGTTTTGTCTATGATTTTACCTGCTTCCCCAAACTTTTTCACGTGCACACGATGTTTACCTCGAACAAGCATTGAACGAAAATGCACAATCTCTTCGATAGGTTTTCCAAACCAAAGTTCAGGTAGGTCGTATAGACGTGTGTCCTCGTAAACTGGGGGAACCAACGGGCCGGCGTAGATTTTTGGGTAGCCGATTCGTCCCACGAAGACGCTGGGTGGTGAAATTCCATCTATGCTAGTGCTTTGGATAAGTGGAAAAGTTCGTAGGTAGGAGTCCACCCTCACTAAGAGTGGGCATCGAGCTTTTCCGCATAGGTTTCTGGAGCCTTTGCAGACCACACATAAGCCTTTGCTTGAGACTTCAGTTAACACAGAATTTTTGGTTAGGTTGGCAGCAACAGCTGGTTGGTCGACAAGTTTGAGTAACCAAAGATTCTTCTCGCCGACGCCGCTGGGCTTTATCATGGTGCCAAACTTTTTCACGCCTACAATCCCACTTAGTATAGCGCAAAACGGGTTAAAAAAATAGATGGATTACCATTTTATTTGAAATTGGTTTCTGGATATAGCATAGCAAAAAAGTAAGGAACCGGCTAAAGTCCTATTAAAGCGTAGACGACGATTAAAGGAGCAAACAGTGACGCAATCTGAGATATTACCGTTACCAAAGTGTTTAACGACGGTCCAGCTGTGTCTTTGAATGGGTCGCCAACCGTGTCCCCAATGACAGCCGCTTTATGAGCCTCTGAACCTTTGCCACCAAATTTTCCGTCTTCGATGTATTTTTTCGCGTTATCCCACATTCCACCGGAATTAGCCATCAGTATCGCAAGCAGAAATCCACTGAATATGCTTCCAGCTAGGTATCCTGCAAGAGCCCGAATACCACAGATGAAGCCTACAGCTAAAGTAATCAGAATTGACATAGCAATTAGGGGAACCAATGCCTTTAGAGCCGCTTTTGTTGCAATGTCTACGCAAGATGCGTAGTCCGGTCTTGCTCCCTCCTTTCCCTCTTTTAGACCTGGAATTTCTCTGAACTGTCTTCTGATTTCTTCAATCATTACAGAAGAGTTTTTTGAAACCGCGAGCATACAAAGAGCTGAAAATAAACATGGAACAGTGATGCCTATGAAAACTCCAAGCATAACCAATGGGTCCATTAGGTCAAAACCAATCAGTTCGCCGGCTAGTTCCTTAACTACTTGCTGATACGTCGCAAGTAATGCAAGCGCTGTTAATCCTGCAGCCCCTATCGCAAATCCTTTGGATATGGCTTTAGTGGTGTTACCAGCTGCATCAAGTTTATCCGTTATTTTGATTACTTCATCTCCTAATCCGGACTGTTCGGCGATTCCCTTTGCATTATCGCCTATAGGTCCATACGCGTCGCCGGCGACTATTGTCCCAACGATGGATAGCATCCCAAGGGCGCTCATGCCAACTCCGTACACGCCAAATCCAGCTGATATGTCTTCGCAGAGGAAGTATGCTGACGCGGAAGCAATAGCTATGCCGAGAAGCGGTGGAAACACACTTACCAAACCGTACGAGAAGCCTGTCAATATGTTTATGGCTGCTCCTGTCTTTGATGACTCTGCGGTCTTTTTTGCAGGGGGTCTGTTTATAGACGTGTAATAATCTGATGTGATTCCGATGACGACTCCTGCTATTAATCCAACCACTGTTGCCCCCCACACCCGGAGGTCGTAACCTAGATAGAGGCTTAGTAGGAATGTTAAGCCGCCGAAGAGAAAGCATGTTATGTACGTGCCCAAGTTAAGCGCTTTCCCTGGGTCACCCCGCTTACCAACCCTCACTACCGCCACGCCGAGAACAGAGGTGATAATTCCCAAACCCGCGAACACAAGTGGCACTATTTTATACAATTCTTCTAAAGCTCCTCCAAGTATCATCGCCGCCATTATGCAGGCGACGTAAGAGTCGAACAAGTCGGCTCCCATTCCAGCCACATCACCGACATTGTCTCCCACGTTATCCGCTACCACAGCTGGGTTTCTTGGGTCATCCTCTGGTATACCAAGCTCTACTTTACCAACGAGGTCAGCGCTTACGTCAGCAGTTTTAGTGTATATGCCGCCACCAGCCTTTGCAAACAAAGTTAATGTGCTTGCTCCAATGCTGAAGCCAAGGACTATTTCCGGGTCGCCTGTGAGACCATAAACAATGCTTATTCCTAGCAAAGCTAATCCTACAACTGATAACCCCATTACGGCTCCGCCGCGGAATGATATTGGAAATGCTTTGTTTAACCCCTTTCTAGCCGCGTTAGCCGTTCTGACATTTGCCTTGAGTGCAACATCCATGCCGAAAAAACCAGCCAAAGCAGAAGAAAATGAACCAAATACGTATGCTAACGCCAAACTAAGATGCTTAATCGGCGGATTATCTTCACTAGGAACCCAAATAGGTCCTGGAACAAAAATTCCTAGCAACACAGCAACGATTACAACGAAGATTGCAAGAGTTTTGTATTCCCTTTTAAGGAAAGCATTTGCGCCCTCCTTGATTGCTGCAGCGATTTCTCGCATTTTCTTGCTCCCGCTGTCTTGTTTTTTCACATAATAGAATAAATAAAGAGCAACTAAAAGTGCAATAGAAGCTGAGACAGGAGCTAACAACCACTCATCCATCATATTTCCACACTTCCCTTTGTTTAGGTTTTCCGTGCATAAGAAAGATGGAGTATATACTTGAAACTAATCCCGTGAGGAACACGTTCGTTAATCGCTTCATATCTCCTCTCTCCAGCCAGCGACGTTACAAGGCTCGCTTGTGTATCTCAAACCGTTACTCATCTAAAGTTTATAAACATTAATGTTCGTCGAGAAAAACTGGTTCGAGTTAATTTAGCGAAAAAATTTATATGCGGAACCCCTGAAAAGAGGAGCTCCGCAAAAGATTGAAGGAGACATTAAGTTTGGATGTTAAAAGTGCTAATCCTGCGCCGCTTGGGTTAATGGGTTTCGGAATGACCACTGTGTTGCTGAACCTGCACAACGCTGGTTTCTTTCCTTTGGACGCCATGATTTTGGCGATGGGAATTGCTTATGGGGGTCTTGCTCAAATTATCGCTGGCATAATGGAATTCAAGAAAGGCAACACTTTTGGAACAACCGCGTTCACGTCTTATGGTTTGTTTTGGCTGTCGTTGGTAGTTCTCCTTATACTTCCTGAAGTAGGAATATGGGAAGAAGCGTCCAATGAGACTGCGATGGCTGCTTACTTTTTCATGTGGGGCTTATTCACATTCGTTATGTTTTTTGGCACACTAAAAACAAACAGGGCTTTACAGTTCGTGTTTATGAGCTTAGCGGTACTATTCTTTCTGCTTACAGCTAGAGAATTAACTGGAAGCGTAGAAATCGGTAAGTTCGCGGGATACGAGGGGGTAATATGCGGCTTAAGCGCAGTATACCTTGCATTAGCTGAAGTCATAAACGAAACCCATGGAAAAAATGTTTTACCCATTTTTCCAACAGAAAACCACGAATAACCATTAACTCAATGTTAAACTTCCGTTTTTTCGTTGGAATAAAGCTAATAAAAAGTGAAAATGCGCCTATAGAAACTTTGAGCAGAAACTTTATATGCGCAAGCCCATTTTTTCAATAAAAACACGGAAAGGGTTTAGATGATGTTCAAACCTACTATATGGGTTAAGAGAGACCCGGAGAAAAACAACGTTTTTTGGCCGTCTGAGGAGCTTAAGAAGAAGGCTTGGGTAAACGACGAATCAATTTATGCAGAGGCTGCAAAAGATCCTATAGCATTCTGGGCGAAACTTGCTCGTGAAGGAATTGACTGGTACAAAGAATGGAGTGAAACTTACAGATGGGAACCACCGTACTACAAGTGGTTTATTAATGGAAAACTAAACGTCTCTTACAACGCGTTAGACAGACATATAAAAACTTGGAGAAGAAACAAAGCGGCAATAATATGGGAACCCGAGCCAACTGAAGAAAGTGGCAAGGTGCTCACTTATTATGATTTATACCGTGAAGTTAACAAGTTTGCCAACGTTTTAAAAAATCTTGGAGTGAAAAGAGGGGATAAAGTTGGCATTTATCTTCCCATGATTCCGGAAGTTCAGATAGCTATGCTTGCATGCGCCCGCATCGGCGCTCCACACAATGTGGTATTCTCTGCTTTCAGTGGGGAATCACTTAGGGAGAGAATGGTTGACGCTGAAGCTAAGGTTCTTGTTACAGCGGACGGTTACTATAGAAGAGGGAAGAAAATAAACTTGAAAGCCGAAGCGGACAAAGGAGTGAGAGGGACAATTATAGAAAATGTTGTAGTTGTTAAAAGAACTGGAGTAGACGTGAACATGGTTGAAGGGAGAGACCATTGGTGGCACGAGTTAATGAAGGGGGCAAGCAACTACTGCGAACCTGAAGTTACGGACAGCGAAGATATGCTATTTATCTTGTACACGAGTGGCACCACAGGAAAGCCTAAAGGAGTTGAGCATCACACAGGTGGCTACATAACGCAGGCACACTGGACAACAAAATGGGATTTCGACGTTCACGACGAAGATGTGTTTTGGTGCACCGCAGATATAGGTTGGATTACTGGTCACACTTACTGCTGTTATGGTCCACTCTCATGCGGAGCAACCATGGTAATCTATGAAGGAGCCCCAAATTATCCGCAACCGGACAGATGGTGGAGCATAGTAGAAAAGTATGGTGTAACGATATTTTATACAGCTCCAACTGCAATAAGAATGTTCATGCAGTGGGGCGAAGAATGGCCGAAAAAACATGACCTGAGCAGCCTTCGCATACTCGGCACGGTTGGAGAGCCAATTAATGAGGAAGCCTGGCTGTGGTATTTTAAACGAATCGGCGGTGGAAGATGCCCAATAATAGACACTTGGTGGCAAACAGAAACTGGTGGAACGTTGATTAACGCACTACCGGGTATCGGCCCTTTCATTCCAACAGTTGCTGGTAGAAGTTTCCCAGGCACGACCCATAATGTCCTTGATGAAAGTGGAAATCCAGTTCCGTACGGCGAAGGAGGATACTTAGTGCAGAAAGGCCCGTTTGCACCTGGCATGCTTAGAACTATCTTCAAGCAGCCTGAGAGATACAAACAGTACTTTAGCGTGTACGGCGAAAAAAACTATTACACGAGCGACGGGGCGAGAAAATGGGATGATATGGGTAACATCCGTTTAACTGGCAGAGTTGATGATGTAATGAAGGTTGCAGGCCATAGGCTTTCCACCGCAGAATTAGAAAACGCGATAACTGGGCATAAAGCAGTAGTGGAATGCGCTGTGGTTGCAGCTCCTCACGAAATTAAAGGCCAAGTTCCCGTTGCCTTTGTAACACTCAGAGGGGCAGAACCATCAGATGAGCTTAAGAAGGAGCTAACACAGCATGTTGACAAAGTGATAGGACCCACCGCCAGACCCAACAAAATCATATTTACAGACGCCCTTCCTAAGACAAGAAGTGGAAAGATCATGCGCAGAATCTTAAAGTGTTTAGTGAAAAATGAACAGGTAGGAGACACCACTACACTCATGAATCCAGAGTCCGTGGATGACCTCAAACGAAAAATCGGCTACAAAAGTCCAGGTTAAACCTTTCTTACCTTTCGTTTTTATTTTTTAGATTCTTCTTTTGCAAGTTTCGGTCTTTTAAACTCTATAATCATTCCAGCACGATCATAATCGGCCAGCTCATACTCTTCAGTCATTGATATCGCATTTACGGGGCAGTCTTCTACGCACTGCGCGCAAAACATGCATTGGTCCATGTAATATGTTATTTCCGCTTCTGGTCCTTTCCCAACCATTTCAACGGCTCCAGACGGACAAACTTCACTGCAAAGTCCACATCCAATACATCGACTCATGTCCCACACGGGTCTTCCACGTATATCTTTAAAGGGAATCCTCTTTTCAAACGGGTACCTTAATGTAGTGGGTGTTTTAAACAGGTGTTTGAAAAGTTCGCGACTCATCGCCACGTTGCATCACCGTCCTAAACCAAGCTGAATCAGTATTATTTGAAGGATGACTAATGGAAGCAGATATTGCCACGCTCCCGTGATCATCTGGTCGATGCGGAATCTGGCAAACAACGCACGTAGACTCGTCAGAAGAACTACTGCGAATGTTGTTTTAAGCAAGAAAATTATGACTGGCGGAATCGTCAACCAACCATTAGCGCCGCCTAGAAAAAGTGAAGTAATCAACGCTGCAGCGAGCACAAGCTCCAAATCTTTCCCCAGCCGAATCAAAGCCAACTTTGGACCGCTAAACTCTGTAGCCCACCCAGCCACAATTTCTGTTTCCGCTTTTGGAATGTCAAATGGAACCCACTCTAACTCCGCTAGTGAACAGAGCATGAATACGGCGAAGCCTAGTGGATGAAGCCAAACAAACCAATTTGTATGTTCAGCCTGCCAATTTACAATTTGGCTAATAGATAAGGTTTTAGCTGTGATTGCTGGGCCAACCATGGCTAAAGTCATGGGAATCTCGTATCCTAACATTTGAAAAGCCGCTCTCACGCTTCCAATTGTGCTAAATCTGTTCACGGAGCTCCAACCAGCGATGAAAACCGTAACTGCTACTAATGTGAACGAGAACATAACGAAAATTAGGTCGCCTTCAAAGCTGATGAGCGCGTTGGGACTAACAACAGGAACAAGAAACAACGTTAAAAGTGGTAAAGAAACAAAAAAAATTGGTGCGCAACGAAACATAAACTTGTCAGCCGCCTGCGGTGTAATCCCCTCTTTAGAAAGAAGTTTGATAAAGTCTGCAAAGGGTTGAAGTAAACCGGCAGGGCCCGTGTAGAGGGGCCCATACCTGTTTTGAAGCTTGGCGAAGAATTTCCGGTCTATCCACTCATAAAAGAAAGCTAACGCTATGAGAAACAAGAAGCCTGGGAAAAAAAGAATTCTTATCAGCGCAGCTATTCCTTCCGGTACCACTTGGTTGTGTACCTCCTAAGCTCTTCACCGCTCCAAATCCACTGTTTGTCTTTGTTTACGTCCATGAACGCCATGCGGTCCATGCAGCTGAAACATGGGTCTATTCCAGCTATAACAATTGGTATATCAGCAATGTATCCTCCGACAAGCATTTTACAGAGGGCGGGAATGTTTCCTAAAGTGGGTGCTCTTATTTTATATCGTTCTGGCTGTGTGGTTCCGTTCGTTTTTGCGTAGTGGATAAGTTCGCCGCGGGGTGCTTCAACTCGGCTTACAGCTTCCCCCTCTGGAACCTTCTTGGAGACTCTAATTCTTATCTTTCCTCTTGGAAGATTATCCAAGGCATAACGTATTATGTTTATGCTTTCAAGAAATTCGTCGCATCGGACGAGTACTCGGCTGAAAACGTCGCAGGTGTCGTAGGTTATCACGTTGAACGGAATTTCCTCATAGGCGACGTATGGGTCGTCTGCTCTGACATCATGTTTAATTCCGCTGGCACGTAGGGTAGGACCGACGGCGCAGAGAGCTAAAGCGTCTTTTGGTTTCAGCATCCCAACCTCCCTAGTTCTTTTCAAGACTGTTTTCTCGGTCATGGCAATTTTCTTGTAATACTTCATCCTCTCTTCTAGAACATCTAAGCCCTTCTTGATTTTTTCCGCGTTTTCAGGGGTTATATCTCGTCTTACTCCTCCGATAGTGTTCATGGCGTAGTGTACACGGTTGCCGGAAATTCTTTCCAGCAAATCCATGACAATTTCTCGGTCTCGCCACACATAGAAGAACAGCGTGTCGAAACCTATTTCGTGTGCAGCTAAGCCAAGCCATAATGAGTGATTGTGAATTCTTTCCAACTCTGCAACAACGACTCGGATGAATTCTGCTCGGGTTGGTATGTTTACTCCTAAGAGCTCTTCTACGGCTTGTGTGTAGCATGTGGTGTGGGCGTGGGAGCATATTCCACACACACGTTCAACCAAGTAAAGATTTTGAATATGAGTGCGAGTTTCCAACGCCTTCTCAATTCCCCGATGGACGTAACCCAGACGTGGCTTAACGTCCACCACAGTTTCACCGTCGACTTCAAACATGAAATTTTCAGGTTCCTTGATAGCGGGATGCTGGGGGCCTACAGGAATCTTGATAACTGAACGAAACGTCATTCTTTTCCACTCTGCCTTTTCATAATCACTTTTTTAACTTTCTTAAACGTCCACTCTTTCCTCAGCGGATACACACCGTTGGGCCAGTCGTCCGGTAAGATTAATCTTGAAAGGTTCGGATGTCCTTTGAAAACAACACCTAAAATGTCATGAACCTCCCGTTCATACAATGCTACTCCAGGTGTGATGTCCGTGATTGTTGGTAGAACAGGTTTATTCTTGGGCACGCGAACCTTCAGCGACAACTCGACGGATCCATCACGGCTGAAATGGTAAATTACTTCGATTTCTTCTCCGAGATCGACGCCGGTTATTGTCGAAAGGTGAACGAATTTTAGTTTCTTAATTATGTGAGTAATCGCCTCCTTGAACACGTTTTTTTCAACTAGAATGAAAATTCTGCGGGAACGGGGTACTTGGACTTCAAGAATTTTCTCTCCCATAAACGATTTAAGTTTTTGAACAATTTCGTTTTCCTTCGTTAACTCGCTGGTCATCACGGTTCCCTCTTCATTTTCTGGACGAGTTTGGCAACTCCGTCGATTATGGCTTCAGGCTTCGGTGGGCAGCCGGGAACATAGACGTCCACAGGAATCACGGTGTCAACTCCGCCGTAAACGTTGTAGCAGTCCTTGAACGGGGCGCCGCTGACCGCGCATGTTCCCACCGCGAGAACGTATTTTGGCTCCGGCATCTGCTCATATATTCTAACAAGTCTTTTTTTCACTTGCGCGGTTACTGGACCTGTGACAGCGAGCACATCGGCGTGTCGTGGGCTGCCTTTAAGAATGATTCCGAAACGTTCAAGGTCAAACTTTGGAGTTAGACACGCCACAAATTCGATGTCGCATCCGTTGCATCCTCCTGTGTTGAAGTGAATAAGCCAAGGAGATTTAGTTCGAGCCCACTTTAACAATCCCATTTTATTCTCGCCGCCACAAAGGGAGTAAAATAGCAACTGCCATCAACACAATAAAAGCGTAGATAGCTGGGAAACAACCCGGTGTTCTTATGCATGCATACGATGTTGCGAGGACAAACGCAAGTACGTCGAAGATGAGGAAGTAAACGGCGTAAATGAAAAACTTTTCAACATCCACTCTAAACTTAAGCGGAGGAAGGTTTTCACCGCAAGCGTACGGGGTGGTTTTCCCGTCGTTTTCTTCACCTTTCGCTCCAATTATGTTGCCAACCAAATAGAGGAGTAAGCCAACCACTAAGGACAACATAAAGATGAAGGGGAGAGAAATCAATAGGTTGGTCTGCATCTGTTCATAACTCTTTTACATTATCCCTCGAACAGCATTATTTAATCTTTTTAAGTTTACTCCAAGAAATGTGACAGCTGTATCCAATCGTCAAATCAAATCTTATCTACGCTGGATGGTTAGTAAGTGTTCTGGAAAGAAATGGTGACTAAAAAAATCTGTTAAGTTGCTCCTTATTGTTTTAGGGATCTAAGCTGTTTCTTCTAAGTAGGCAGATTTAAATTAGAAAAATTAAAATGTAGAGATGAAACAAAATCGAGAAAAAAAGTTTAGGCGGAAATTCTTGGATGGAACCACTTAAGCGTCTTTACTGGATTCGAGTTGGCTTAGGCATAGCAGCCGCTATGATATGCGTAGTGTACAATTTTTTTGTTGGAACAAGTGAAGGCTTTAACGTTTTTTTAACTGGTTTTTCTCTCGCTATGCTTATTTATCTTCTAAGCTTCTACGCTTTAAAGCCGCATTTTATTGAGAAAGTAGAAAAGCCTTCCAAAGTGTTTACGACGGGAATAGGCATCTATTTCCTCATGTGGATTGTTTTCTGGACTTTATCTTTCACGCTTGTTATCCCCGTGCATGACATAGCTGTACTCAGCGTATCCCCCTCTTATATCCCAGCAAGTGAATTAGACCTATTTGACAACATTACGGTTATTGTCCGAAACGAAGGCGATTTCTCCGAAACTTTCAACGTCACCGTGTATTATAACGGAACTCCTCTCCAACCGAAAACCATAACTAACATGGCTCCAAAAAATGAAACCACCATAACCTTCACGAACGCTACAGAAGTTCCACCGGGAAATTATTCAATAAAAGCGGTGGTGCCCTGTGTTTCGGGAGAAAAAGATGAGAAAGACAATGTTTTTCCGCAGGAAGAATAAAGGAAAGTTGTTTAAACGTTTAGGGTTGTTTGTATAGGTTTGGCTTTTCGCTCTTCTTGTTCAGCGTTCTTGTTCATTTCGATTAACATGTACATGTAATCTGCCCAAGCGGAGAAAAATCCACGGTCGTAATCGACGTGAAGCCGTTTCTTCATGTGTTTCAAAAATTCCCGTCGATGTTGACGTAAAGTTTTTTCATCCGTTGGGTTAAGGTTTGAAAGAAAAGTATATTGATTGTTGTTGGTTTTTCGACCTAGAAGTATGCCGCGTAAAGCGTAACTGTAACCTCGGTTCCATTCGTTTTCCTCCATCCTTTTTTTCACTTCTCTCAGCTGTCGCTCCGCCTCTGCAAACTTTCGTTCCGTTATAAGCTGGAAGAATCGAGTTACAAAAGCGGATGGAATGGTCACTTAGCTTTGCCTCAGATTTCCTCTTCTTCCATGTCTTCTATCCCGTTCTCAGTAATTCTGAGTATACCTTCTCCCTCTGGAAGGTAGGGGCTGGAAACTAGGCGGGCGATTCTTGTGTGTCCGCGGGAGGACTTTCTTAAATACACTCTGGTGTGGCTGGTGTGCGCAACTATGTGTCCACCGATTGGGTGAACAGCGTTCCCGAAGAAAACGTCTGGTTTTGCCATAACTTGGTTGGTTACCACCGCAACTGTGTTGAACGCTCTAGCCAACCGGATTAAACGGTGCATGTGTTTGTTAAGTTTTTGTTGTCTCCGCGCTAACATTTCCCGTCCGAGGTATTCGCTTCTAAAATGTGAAGTTAAAGAGTCTATAACGATGAGGCGAATGTCGTTCTCTTTTACGATTTC
>JAYEKF010000061.1:0-9742 GCA_034660895.1 Thermoproteota archaeon
GAGCACTATTCGGCTGACCAGTTTTATTCGTCTACACTTCACACATCAATTTCCACCTTGTCAATCTTAATTGTCTTGTCTCATCCTTCTTCGCATAAATGTAAATAGCAAGAACCAACTGACACGTTGTTCTGACAGGAGTTATTGCTATAAACTGCGCACCAAAGTTGAAATGAACCAGTTAGTCATGCTCTTTCGTCGATAAAGAGTGCCACAATGTCCGATGCGGTTCGGATTAGACCATCCACCTGTTTAAAAACTCCGTCGTAATCTAAATTCGCTGTATGCGAAATTTGCTGCATCGTTAGCTCAACCTCCACCAAACATTTCAAAATTGGGTCATCAATCACTCTTCGTTTGTAAGCGTTTTCACGGATAATTGGCGTAATAAAAGTGGGGGTGCCCAGTACATAATAAATGGCGGCTTGAGCTTTCCTAGACGCCTCCAAAATTAGGCCAGAAGCTAAAGAAGGGTTTTTCTTAGCTGCGGCAAACTCCGCCTTTGCCTCCCTCAAATATCGTAACGCCCACCCTCTTTGATAATCATCCATCACTAACATCTAAACCGCCTGTTGACAAACACACAACCGCACGCTGCTTAAAAGTTATTCGGACATTAACTCAGCGACATCCAATTTCACATCAAAGAAAGAAGTAAATGAAATTCTGAAGTATCTGGTCAGCCAACTCTTCTTATCCATATTTTTTATTTTAGCGATAAAATCAACCACATGGTGAAATCTTCGATGATTTTCCCAATTTCCCGAGTGTACTCTGGGTCGGTGAGGTGAATGTTGGCGTCCGCAAATTTCATGGTTTTCACCTGCTCAAAAGTAGTTTGGAGTTTCGTTTTTTTATGTCTTATGCTGGCTTATACGGAAATAAAAGGTTAAAAAATCGACGGTCGCGAATGATAAACGTTAAATATTGGCTGAAATCAAAAAAGGAGTTATGGAGGATATTATATGACTGATGGAGAACTAGCTATTGCGCCTATGCATAGAATCTGCAAGAAGGCTGGTGCAAAGAGGGTGAGTGAGAATGCTTCAAGGGCGTTGGCAGAAGAGTTGGAGAAAATCGGTGTTAGGATTGCTGAAGAAGCTAGGGATTTTGCGGTGCATGCTGGACGTAAGACTGTGAAAGCTGAGGACATCGAAATTGCGGTGAAAAAAGTTATGGGACGCTGAACATTCTTTTTTCTCTTTTCCTTTTTTTGTTTTGTTTGATTGTTTTTGATTTGCGTTAATCGAAGAATTAGATAAGTTTGCTAGGGATTCTTAGAACATTAGAAGGTTTATGAAAGTTAGGGCTGTCAGTGCAACTAGTGTAACAGATGCGACGAAGGTTACAGCCCAAACTAACTTGTTCCACCAGAAGATTTTACGTCCGTCCATAATTCCGAACGGTATTAAGTTAAGAAGAGCGATAATTACGTTTATCCATGCGCTGTAAGCCGCAACGGGTTGTATGGGTGACGGGTTCCATGCTATGCCAGTAAATATCATTGCCAATAGAATGTTTGTTAAGGGTCCCGCAACAGCGGTTTTTCCAATAGTTTCTTTACTCATCGGACCAGCAATCATTACAGCTCCGGGTGAAATTATTTTGAGGGGAAAAATTATGGACACTAAGGTTATGAGGACGCCAAATAGGTTCAGTCGGAACTCCGCCCACGCCCCGTAGCGCTGCGCGGTGAGCTTATGGGCGATTTCGTGTAGAAGGAAGGACACGGTAAGGACCGCGGCGAGGGCTATCGCTGAAACAGCGTCAAATTTACCGAAAAAGAACAGGGATAGAGCGACGCTTAAGACAAGCAGTGTTCCAATAGTTAGGTGTTTGAGTTCGGTGATGCTAAACCAAAAGATTCTATGTGGTTCAGGTGTTAGGGGGTAACTGCTTGTGTATTCATATGAACTTCTCGGCTTGACAACAATAGACGGTGGTTCCTCGCTTGGAGCCCGCGCTCTCCACAGTTCGGGACAGTTGTGGTTTTCTGGTAGGCGATGCTTCGCACAGAAGTAGTGTCCACAGTAAGGACATTTGAACGGAAACGTTGTTTCTTTTTGGCAGTGGTGACACTTCATAATCAGTTATGGTGTGGTTAAATAGCTGATTTATATGTTTAGAGTTTTCCTCGTTTACCCAAATAGAGAATGGTACCAATCTATTATGTACTCAGGCAGAATCAATCCCTTCTCTCTCAACCGTTCAACCAACTTAACCGGTAGAGGGCTCAAAACAAATGCAGCTCTCAGGTAAAAACGTCTTGGCTGACCAGGTTTAACCTCTTCCTCAAGCACAATGTTGTAATCTGACTTCTTAACTAAACTGGAACCTTTGTTTCCAGAGAGAGAGAAAATAACACCGCCTAAATTTCTGAAAATTTCACACCAGTTTGTTACGGACCGTGTTTCTCCGGAGTAAGAAACCAAAATTTCTAGGTCTCCAGCGCGGGGGCGGGGAGTGTTCACGCCTCGAACGATATAAACGTTGTCGCCTAAAAACTTCTTTATGTGCGCTAGTCTTATAGCTGTCATCTTTACAACTTCGTTAGCTGTGCCTTTTCCACCAAAGAAAACGTCGCTTCGTCGTTCAAGGATGTCAATTAACGCGTGGTACGCTTCTGAGTTAATGTTGGAATTGATCATTTCACCCACAACCTGCAGTTCCTCCTCGAATAAGTCAAACATGCTTTCCGCTGGTCCTCGTTGAAATATTGCTTCTGTTAACATGTGAAGGACGAAAAGGCTTTCAAGCTCGAATACGTCGCCCATTATGCCTGTTTCGCTGTATTCGCCTGTCGGCCGTTCTCCCATCCTTCCTTTAATTTCAACAACCTCCCCATATTCTTGGACAATTTTTGCAATTGAAGAATTTACGTTAGAAGTTATCAACCCCATGGTAAATTTCTCGCTTTCAGCGTCCTCAATGTATCTTGCGAGGTCTTCAGCAAGCGTTTTCGGGTCTTTCGATTCACCGCTTCCAGAGTTAACTAGCAACAGAATTTTTTTGTATTTCTTCTCCAGCTCACCGGCGGCGTCGTACATGTCCTTGCCTGGAAAACCTGGGTCGTCTGGGGTGATTACGATTGTGGAATCTTTCATTGTGGCTACTTGGCTCATAGCCGCGTTTAATGAGTGCAGGGAGCGGCCTGAGCCTCCGCAGACCACGCAGTCCGCGGACTTTAAGGCGTTGTGTATGCGGAGAAGGCTGTCTTTTTTTACGTCTAGAACGTTGTCTCGTATCCTGTTGACGTAGCCTATTTCACAAATTTTTCCCCTAATTTTCCTCACACTCAGTCCAGAATATTGTGGTAGATGCGTCGTGCTTTTTTCTTTTTCGATTCCCTATAAGTTTCCATGCTTTCTAGGAAGGTTAGAGATGATTCATCACTTTAGGTAGTATTATGTTTTTCTGGAAGTCAGTTGAGCCAATTTATAAATAACCAAATCATGATTTCCAACATATGCTTCCAAGTTTGGCGATAGCAGGCTTTCTAACCATATGTCCCACTGTTTTTTACGGCATAAACCTCTACAACTTGAAAAAGTTCAGCGCCGCCAAGAAGAGTGCCAAGTATAAAGCGGAAGTAGAACAGCTCACAGACCCTATCGCCATCATAGTCGCTCTCGGAACTATAATCTTTTTTCTGAAGTCAGCCCTTTACGTACTTCTTGCTTTCTTGGGTCTCCACACTCATATGGACAACTCTTTCCTCCAGTTGCAGTTCCCCCTCGATTGGTTAGTGCAGCTGATAGGCATATCCTTAACCGCCTTTGGCTACTTTCTATTCATCTGGAGCGTTCTCGCAAGGGGGAGATACGCTACTTCCTGGGCTATGCCTGCAGACCAAAAGCTCGTAACTTAGGGTCCCTACCGTTACGTGCGACATCCCCTCATATCTTGCCTACTTCATCCTGTTCGTCGGTCTATTCCTAGCCCTCCTTAACTTGATTGCAATAGTTCCGTTTATTGCGGTTCCGGGTTACGTTTACATAGCGACAAAAGAAGAGAAGCTTTTGACAAAAAGGTTTGGAGAAACAAACTTAGAATATCAACATACAACAGGCATGTTCTTTCCAAAAAAGGAAACAACCGAACATTAACAAACCGTGCCTTTCACCATAGTTTCAACCCATTAGACATGGAAAAGTTGAGTTAATGATGGAATGTGAAGGAAAAGTCGAGCATAAACTGCGGTTGATAAAACACCTGCAGAGATAAGCATCAGGACGTAGTCGCCTCTTGTGATTTTCAGCCTATACAGGTTTGTTCGTTTTTGTATGGCTCCCCAAGCCCGAGACTCCATAGCTTCCGCCAGCTCCAAACTTCGACGAATAGCGTTCACAATCAAGGGTATAAGAATAGGAATGTAGTTTCTGATTCTTTTCAGAAAATTTCCACGTTCCAACTCCAGCCCCCTCGCTTTCTGCGCATCCATAATCGTCTGCGCCTCCGTAGCCAAAACTGGAACAAAACGAACTGCTGTAGTGAAGGCGAAACAGAACTCGTACGGAACACGGCTCTGCTCTAACGCCAATCCGAGACGGTCCGGGGATGTGGTGAGGAAGAAAACCGAAAAAGATTCCACTAACACTACGAAACGGAGCGTCATGGCGATGGAATACTCCAAGAGGGACGTGGTGAATTGGTAGCCAGAGTAGATATATCTGAACACGAAGTTTGTGGCAAAAATGAAAAAAGCCAAGAAAGCCGCTCCTTTCATGGAGCGAATCCACTGTTTTTGCACCTTAGCTACAAATATAAATGGCATCTGAATTAAGAACAAAACGGTAAGCGGCAACAACTCCATGAAGAGGATAGCTAAAGCAAAGATTACACAGACGTAAAGAAACTTAATCCGTGGGTCCAAATCATGAACGGGAGAGCTAACCTTCCTGAACCGAAGCCCATCAAACATACTCATCTAACGGCGCCCTCCAACCTTTCTAACAAAATTTTTCCCGCCTCGTAAACGCCAATCACGCCGGATGGAAGTCCAAGGTCAGAAAGCTCCAAGAAAATTTGGGTGATTTGTGGAGGGATAATCGACGCCCGTGCAAGGAGCTTAGGATTAGTGAATATTTCTTTTGCTGTTCCGTCTGCAATTATTTTTCCTTCTGTCATCAATGTAACGCGGGGACTACACTCAGCCACAAACTCCACATCATGCGTAACCACAATTACAGTTTTTTCTTGAGCGTTTAGTTGAATGATAAACTGACGTAGTTTCTCCTTCTGCTGGTAGTCTTGACCGATCGTCGGCTCATCAAGAATAACCACTTCTGGATTCCAAGCTAAAACCGAAGCTAAAGCGGCTCGTTTTCTCTCCCCACCGCTTAACATGAAAGGAGAGGTGTGGCGGTACTCTGTTAAGTCTAGAAGGTTTAGAGCCCAAGTTATCCGCTTCTCAATTACGTCTTTTTCAAACCCAAAGTTTCGGAGAGCAAATGCAACCTCATCCTCCACGCTCTCGCAGAAAAGCTGGTGGTCAGGATTCTGAAAAACAAATCCAACCTTCCGGGCAAGACGGGCTACGCTAGTGTCTTTCGTGTTCACGCCGTCTACAAACACGTCTCCTTTACTGGGTTTAAGTAAACCATTAAAGTGTTTCACAAGTGTGGTTTTACCTGCTCCGTTTTGACCCATGATGGCAACAAACTCGCCGTTTCTAATCCTCATCGAAACGTCCCTCAAAGCTTCAACACCGCTTGGATAAGTGAAAGATACGTCTCTAATCTCAATCATGCGCTAGGGCCTCCCTTAAAAGTTGAACCGCTTCATCTGAAGTTGAAGGAACCTTCTTAAAACGCAACCCGTGTTCTTGGAGAAGCTGAAAAAGTCTGGTTGCCTTTGGAACTCCAACGCCGATTAAGCGGGCCTTCTCGGAACTTAGGATTTCCTCTGGCTCCCCGTCGAGTACAACTCTTCCTTCATCTAATATAGTGACATGAGTAGCGTATTTTGCAGCTAAATCTAAACGGTGCTCCACCAAAATAACTGTGATGGCCAGTTTTTCGTTCAAGTTGTGAATTACCTGAAAGATTTTTTCAGCGCCTAACGGGTCTAGAAATGAGGTGGGTTCATCAAGCACCATCACATCTGGTTGCATGGCGAGCACGCTTGCTATGGCCACTCTTTGCTGCTGTCCACCTGAAAGCTCTGTCGGCGCCCTTTCACGAAGATGATACACACCAACTGTTTGCAAAGCCCAGTCCACACGTTTCCTCATTTCTTCTCTTGGCATTCCTAGGTTTTCAAGACCGAAAGCCACATCTTTCTCCACCGACAATGCGAAAAGCTGATTTTCAGGATTCTGAAAAACCAGTCCCATATGCGTGGCAAGTTCGTAAATAGAGTGTTCCGCAACGTTAAGGCCGACAACCCTTATTTCGCCTTCCAGTTTTCCACTATAAAAGTGCGGGATTAATCCATTAAAGCAACGACATAACGTGGTTTTTCCGCATCCGCTTGGACCAGTGAGAAGAACAAACTCTCCTTTCTGGATGTTGATCGAAACGTCTTGTATAGCTGGTTTTTTCCCACCTGGATAGGTGTAGGTGAGGTTTCGGGTTTCAATCATCGCCAACTTGTTTTGACGCCCAGCCCATTTGCAAATAACCGTTTCATTTAAGAGTAGTTACTTAAAAAAGAGTTACCTGTTCGCAACTTTTCCCTCAGCAATTTCACAGAATATTTAATACTTGCATCAAGGTCTCCCACGCCGTTCGCTCCAGCCGACGTAGAGTGTCCACCGCCCATACCTTGAATGTGCTCGCCGAGAGGTGTAGCTACGTCCCTGCCGAGGTGAACACCCGTCTTCTTATAGAACTTGCGGGAAGACCGTAAGCTAAATGTTATTTTTTTTCCATGTTGTCCAGCTACAACCGCCACATGAGCCCCTAACCTAATCAAGGCACGGGCGGCAGAAGCTTGATACGCGTTCACATGAGAAAAAGCTATCACCCAGTCACCGATTTTCAAAAGGTGGGCGCGTTGACAAGCCTTTAACCTTGCCAAGCGCTCTGAATAATCCATTGGTAGAGAAAGCATAGACAACGTTTCTTCAGCATTCACACCCGCATCGACTAAATCCGCCACAATTTTAAGTGCATCTGAACTAGCTATAACGAAATGGCGGGTGTCAAAAGCTATTCCAAGGAAAAGGGCTTTTGCTTCTACCTCCGATAACTCTATGTTCATGTCTTTGAAAAATCGGTAGACAATTTCACAAGTAGACGAAGCTTTCTCATCGCAGACATACAATGTTGCAAGCCTTTCAGTTTCCGGATGACTGGCATGATGATCCACCACCACAACCGGAGAAACAGAATTCCTCACCGTTTCAGCCCACTCCTCCAACTGCTGAACAGTGTTAGTATCCAGCAAAAAAATCAAGTCGGCTTTCTCAATACGCGGCTGCCTCACCAACTTAACCGGCAGCGACTCCATTAAAACCCTAGAGAGCCGGCTGGGTCCTTGAGCCGCCGCAATTTCAATTTCAAGTTGAGGGTGTAAACGTTCCAGCAACTTGGATAGGGCGAACGCCGAGCAAACGGCGTCTGGATCAGCGTTGTGATGGCATAGCAAAACGACTAGTTTGGCTTCCGTCTTGTCAATCAGAGAGATTATTTCTTGGATTTGCATGCGAGCTTCTCCAAGTGTTTCTTAACGGATGAAAACGCTTTTTCTTTAGCTTTGCTTACCAACTTTTCCACATCGTAGTTCTTCATCAAAGGGGACAAAGTTACTTCTACGTCCATAGTTACTGAAACTGGTTTTGCTCCTCCTGTTTCCACCGTTATGTTTAGTGTGGAGATTCTACGTGAAGGAACCTTGGACAGAATGTAAATTCTGGCCGCCCTCTCCGCAATTTCACATAATGTTGCAATTTGTTCCAAAGAAAGCTTTGGTATGCCGATTTCTTCCAAAGACTACACCTAAGAGGGAGGTGAAAACGGACGTAAATCACGCTGCAGCTTTTCCTGCAAATCCTTCAACTGTTTCCGCAGTCGCTCCTCTTGTCTGCCGAGCACTTTAATTCGCATGTTCAAAAGTTCCTTCCGCTCGTTTAAATCCACGGTGACTTTGCTTTTCTTCGCCTTCACTAGAAGCGAGCCGATTGATTTATAGATAACCGTGTTCTTCGCCAGTTTCTCCAACTCCTCCACAGCCTGCTCATTCTCTGTAAGCTCCAACTCCAGCCGTTGTTTCTGGGTTAAAACCCCCTGCAGAGTTTGCTGTAGCTGCCGAAGCCGTAGCAGACGTTCCTGAATCTT
This sequence comes from Thermoproteota archaeon, assembly GCA_034660895.1. Classification (GTDB taxonomy): domain Archaea; phylum Thermoproteota; class Bathyarchaeia; order Bathyarchaeales; family JAYEKF01; genus JAYEKF01. The sequence goes on from JAYEKF010000061.1 coordinate 8,280, forward strand.
GGGTGGAAGTTTCGAAATCTCCTCAGTCATTTTTATTCCTCTTTAAACTTGTTGAGATTATCGCTTGGCTTAATTAAGCGTTTTCACGTGAGAGTAGAAAAAAAGAAGAGGTGAAGTTGTCTTACGCAACAATGAACGTCACATGTACAGTGGCGGTTATTTGTTTCTCACCTGGGATGATTGGTGTTTCGAAGGATTCTGCCTTTGCGTAAACTGTGTCCCATCGAGGATAATACAGATTGTAGATTGTTTCGGTTACGTAGGCAACCCCTACAATTTCAACACCCAATGCATCAGCGATAATTGCTGCTTTGTCTTTAGCGTCTTCAACTGCCTCAATCAAAGCCTGTTGCTTCAATTCTATAAGTTCTTGTTCTGTCAAAGTGAAGTCTAAGCCATAAACTTGGTTTGCTCCTGCTTGAACTGATGCGTCGATGATCCGCCCAGTTAAATCAAGCTGTGTAGTTGTAACGGTTATCTGGTTGCTAACTCTGTATCCGATGAGGCTTGGTGGTGTACAATGATAATCGTATACGGGTTCAATGCTGAAGTGTGAAGTTTCCAGTTCCTCTTCAGTTAAGCCTAAAGCTTCTAAAGCCTCTATCACTTGGTTCATTTTCTCAGAGTTTTGTTGTAGAGTTTCAGTAGCTGTGCTAGCCTGCGTCACCACACCTAATCTTAGTTTGGCTGATGTTGGTTCAGCTTTGACCGTTCCAGTTCCTAATATTACCATAGTGTGCTGTTCAGTGGAGCCACCGTTATTGTTTGAAGCAAAAGCGAATGAAGAAAGCACGTAGCCGCCTAAACTAGCTAAAAGCACGGCTAGAACGAAAACTGTTCCGTAGAGTCTCCTTTCTTTTCCATTCAACTGTGTTTCACCTAAATCCATTTTTGCACACGCACAATTTAATTCTACGGTTTAGAACAGAGAAGACTATAATTTAGAACAAAGTAAAATACGTTAATTAAGACCCAGCTTTTCCTAAGCTGTCCTTAAAGGAAAGGGTGTTAACTGTTTCTAAAATTGCTTCCGTTGAACTTATCCAGCGTAGATAGGAGTTAACTGAAGCCCGTAACGCGGTGGTGTCTTTAGCTTCAAATCGCAACGTTAAGCTCTTTCCCTTCCCTTGCAATTCAACTCTTGAACGCAACGTAGGAGAACTCTTGGTTTCAGGTTTTAAGGCTTGCAACACGGTGTTTAGACGTTTTTTAGACGGAAAACTTAGCGTAACTGTTACATGCGCCTTCATTTTTTTAACTCCGTAACCAAGTGTGAAATAGTGATCCGTGGACCAAATTCAATTTTTGAGGGAAAAAGTAGAAATGTAATTTGAGTATGCTTAGAGGAATCTAATGAAAAATGCATGCAAGCGGAATACCTATTTAAAACCGTTTGGTCGATGGGTAAGAGAGAAAGTTTGAAGAACTTTGAAAAAGCTTCAGCTGTTTTCCTCGTTTCTGGG
>JAYEKF010000062.1:0-9739 GCA_034660895.1 Thermoproteota archaeon
TTTTCTTTCTTAAGAGTTGGCGGGTTTTTGCACGGTAGCCTTTTGACTTTTTCATTTTTGTTTCCCAATAAATACGTTTAAAACATCTAGCTCTAAGGGTGTGGTTTCGGCGTGTATGATTCCGGCAACATTAGGTTTGGTTCGACCTTCGTCACCTGTTATCAGCTCTTTTACGTATAATCCCCCTTGACAGCGTACTCTTATTTCCGCTTTGTTGGGTGTCAACCTCTTTACTTTTGTCTCATATATGTACTTTTCCCGAACGCGGTTAGCTCTTCTATGTAACACACGTTGCGGAGTTTGTTGATGAACCATGATTTTCGTCAGTGCTTTCTCTAAAACTGATAACTCTTCATCCGAAACTTCCCTGTCGAACTCCACCAAAATTCGATACAGTTTCTGCGCCGTCTCCCATTTCTTCAGTTTTCTAAGTGAATCTTTATCGCTTAAATGAAGACCTCGCACTTCCACCTTTTTTTCTGCATGTCTGTTTATGGTTTTCTCTAAGTTTTCCAAGTTTAAGAACCGTTTAATTGGCTTTTTGATTTCGATGACGAAGGGACGCCCACGCCCCAGCATGCGAGCGTCTATGTCTTCCCGTCCAGAAGCGTGAAAGGAAGCTTCTTGTCCACCCGTTTTTTCTAAAACTGGCTCTGCGATAAACTCTTCAACGGATTCCGGATACATTTTTCCAGTCCAGTTGCATTGTTCGCAGCCTTCACCTTGGCATTTAGGGCAAAGCCACTTAGACTGCGGGATTCCCCGAACCAGTTTTCGGTATCTTCCTGTAATATACAGTGGGTTTAGTTGGAGTTTCACCTGTTTTGTGAAGGGGTTGATGAGAACCACAACTTCGGGGTTTTTGTAGTTCACTTCCTTCCGTGTTGCCTGAGCTATTTTCTTACCAATTACTCGGCTGAACCCGTTACGTATGCTTTCTCCATGGGTTACCTCAAACTCTGCTTTAAATTCGTCTGCACGTTCTTCAACTTCAACTGGCAGTTTCACACCAACCAAGAACGTGGAGTATTCCACACCATCCAGTTTTTCCAGGGATTTCTCCGCCAACTCGTCCGCAAACTCAAAACAGTCTTCACAAAGATAACAAGACTGATGTTTCCGCTTTACTCTTTTTCCCATTTTTTTCAACAGCTTTTCCGCCATGCTGAAAAATCCGTTGGTTGCCAAAGTTTTGAGGAGCTTGACGCCAGCTTTTCGCCCTGAAAGAGCTTGTTGGTGAGCTTGCATTGTTAGGAGAAGCTTTAGAACTTCACCACGCTTTTCGTTGCTGATTCCCTGACCTAACAAAGCGAACTGTCTACCCAAACAGTAACTGCAGAGAGGATACCTCTCTATCATACTTCTCGTTTTTTCCAAGATTTCCACGTTGTCTTTCCTCTTGCGTACAAGCTGTTCCTAACGTGGTTTTCCAAACTTTCTTTGAAACTGCTTTCCAAGAAACGGGAGTCCCCGTTTTCTACGGAAGGTTTTCATCACCTTTTTCATGGTGGAAAATTGTTTAAGAAGTTCCTTCACGTCTTTCACGGTGGTTCCGGAGCCGCGGGCTACACGGTGTATTCGAGATGCGTTAAAAATTTTTGGGTTACCCCTTTCCTCCGGAGTCATGGATTGAATCATCACCCGCCACTTTTTCAATCGGTCTTCAGCCATATCCAACATTTCATCTGGCACTTCATAACCCATTCCCGGAATCATTTTGAGTAGTCGCTTAAACGGGCCCATTTTCTGCATGGCTTCGAACTGTTCGTACATGTCGCTGAGGGAAAACTTTCCACTCAAGAACGCCCGCATCTTCTTTTCAGGAATCTTAACCTCAGCCTCACGCACCTTTTCAATTAGGGTTTCTAAGTCGCCTATGCCTAAGAGGCGGCCTACAAAACGGGATGGAACAAAAGCTTCGAGGTCCCCCACTTTTTCACCAGTGCTGATGAACTTGATTGGGGCGCCGGTTGCTGCAACCGCCGATAATGCGCCTCCTCCCCGGGCGGAACCGTCCAGCTTCGCCACCAGAATCGACCCGATTGGTGTGGCTTCGTTGAAAGCTTTAGCCTGTACTGTTGCTTGCTGTCCAATGGTTCCATCAATTACTAACATGGATTCATCAGGCTTGATGGTTTTTTCCAACCTTTTCATCTCCTCAATCAAACCTTTCTCCTCTTTGTGTCGACCCGCGGTGTCGATAAAAACAACTTCACGGTCTTTGAATTGCTTCAACCCTTCTAAAACGATTTTTACGGGATTTTTCTCCTTCAAGTTTCCATACATGGGAACGTTAATTCTGTCGGCGAGTTGTTTCATTTGTGCATAAGCTCCAGGTCGGTAGGTGTCGGCGCAAACCAAGGCGGAGTTAACACCCCTTTTTTGCAGGTAACGAGCAAGTTTTGCGGCGGCGGTGGTTTTCCCCGAGCCTTGGATGCCCACCAGCATAACTACTTTTTGTTTTCCCGGTTCTATTTTCAGCGATGCAGGTTTTTCACCTAGAAAACGGGTGAGCTCCTCATAAACAACCTTGGTGACGTGTTCCCGACGAGAAATTCCCGGAGGAACCTTTTCCTTTAACGATCTCTCTTCAATTCGTTTAGAAATTTCCAGAACTAGCTGCACGTTTACGTCTGCTTGGAGGAGCGCCCTTTGGATGCTGCGGACCAATTCCTTAACTGTTTTCTCATCCACAAGCGGGGCTCGGAAAATTTTCCTTAAGGCTTCATGCAGCGAAGAGCCGAGGCGTTCCAGAACCATCGTTTTCTCTCCTAACTAAAACAGGTTTACGGCTTTAAATAGGTATTTGAGGTTCTTCCAACTCTTCGGATTGCTTTTGCTTTTCGAATAGCCCCATCGATTTGTTTTTAACAACATAAAGGATAACTACTCTGGTGAAAGTGAACCTCCCTAGCAAAAATTATGTTAAAACCGTTCTTAAAACCGCCCAGCCATGTTCTCCCCAAATTGACAAGCTTATGTAGAGTTAGCTTTTCGTTCGCGTGATTCTTGTCTTTCCTAAGATGTTCCAGTATTCAACTTCAACGCCAGCTTTCAGTTTCGATTTCAATTCTTCCTCTTCCGGTGGCGGAGCCTCAAAAGTTTTGTAGGTTTCCAAGTCCATTACTTGAATATAGGACGGTAGCACCGCGATCACCTGTCCGCTTCGTTTGTCAATGATGGGCACCTCAACCTGCGTACCCACGGGTTTCACTATGCTTCGTTTAACCCCGTCGAAAACTCCTATGGCTACCACTCGTGCTTTGGCGGAACCGTGTTTTCCTGGTTTTGAGTGGGTAAGCCGGACAATGCGGCATGGTTCATTATCAATTATTATGTAGCTGCCTACGCGCAACGTTCCAAGCTCTACATGTTTGCTCATCTTGTGTTATCTCCCTTGAACTGCACAGCATTTTTTAGCGGCAACGCATATAAGCATGGTGATTCTTCACGCTTGTTTTTCGGATTTTTGTATCGTTTAGGGTTGCGTGGAGGGCTTGCCGGCTTTATTGTGGAGTTAATGTGTTAGAAGCGGTGGGTGTTGAGTTGGTTGCAACTTTCTGATGAAGTTTTGAACCTCACTTTCTATGTAGTTAATTGTGTCAATGTTCCGTTTAGCTTCCTCAGTTAACGTGTAAACTCTCTTTCTACCGCTTGACATGCTTTCTATTTGTCCTTGCCGACGGGGTTTCTGCACATGTTTACCGGTAAATTCGTATTCAAACTGTAACTCCACAACTGCTCAAATTAAGCCTTTTTAGCAGAAATAAACTCGAAGCAAGCTTGAAATTGGTGCGGGGGGGAGGTTAGGTTCACATACACGTTTACAATCCACTTTTTTGGCACTTAGGAGCAGGTTTAGAACTTGGTTTTTGCATGGATCGGAAATCCGAAAAGTGATTCATGTTGAAGTGAGGGGGATTTGAACCCGCGCACCCCCTTCGAATAGGATCTCGAATCCTGCATAGAGATTTGTGCTTGCTCATGGTTATTGCAGCAAGTTTTAAATTTTGAATAGCGGAATTGTCGTTTGCATTTATGCTGAGGTTTTCACGTGGTCGTGTTTAAGATTCTCTCAAAGATGGGAAAAGTTGTTTCTTTAGACGAGGACAGATGGCATCATGTATTAGAGCATCCTGAAATGCAGAATCAATTGGATAGAATAAAGAAAACCGTTGTGAATCCCGATGAAGTGAGAGAAAGCGTCCATGACTCATCGGTTTTCTTATTTTACAAACTTTATGAGAAAACTTCTGTGACAGAGAAATACCTGCTCATCATCGTCAAAACCCTGAATAGAGAAGGTTTTATAGTTACGGCGTTCTTTACAGATAGAGTGAAGAAAGGTGGCGTAGTGTGGAAGAAAAAGCCCTAAGACTGTGGTTTGACCCGGAAGGTGACCTTCTCGAGATAGGACGAACAAAACCTGTGAAAGGATTTTTCCGAAATGCGGGCGATGACATATTCGTTAGGGTAGACCATGAAGAAAACATAACTGGCTTCGTCATACTTAACGCGACTAAAAGAATGGCAAAAATAAGGGAGGTAAAGCTTCCAGTGAAGGCAACTTTTTCCAAAACCGAAGGATCAATATCATAACCTTTTTTTGAAAAATAAACAACTTTAGTGAGGGTTTAGGTTCACATATACGTTTATATTCCACGTTTTTTTGACGCCGGGAATAGGTTTAAATCTCGGTTTAAATTCTTGGAATTTACATGAAACTGGAAATGCGCGTGGTTTTCACTAAAGCTTAGGTAACAAACAAGAAAGTGAAGATGAAGTTGTAGAAACCGTGAGCGATAGTAGTTCCGATCATGTTTCTAGTTTTTAAAGCTACCCATCCCCAATACCCACCTATAAGAATGGTACCCATAACGCCAGTTACCCCCTGCCGTACATGCATTAACCCGAACAGCATAGAAGAAATAACCAACGCAATCTTCCAGCCCTTCCATCTTTGAAGGGAAAACAAGATTAATCCCCTGAACAAGGTCTCTTGCCCTAAGCCACCAAACATCCAATAGAACAAACCGTATGCAACGTTCGCCCAAGAATTTGCGTCTGGTGAAATTTTTAAATCAGCAAAAATAAGACTTCTTAAGAAGGCGGCCGCAACTAGAATTGCAGAATACCCTAAACTGGGAAGTAATCCTTTGTGCGTTAACCCTATCTCTGCCAACGATCTTCCATTGTATCTTGTGAGCAAGACCGAACATGCGATGTAAATAGAGTATATGATATAGTGACCTGAAACCTCAGTGAGAAAACCCAAAGCATAGAAAGGAATCACAGAGAGTAAAGGCACAACAAATACAAGAACAGCTTCTAAGCTTTCCAACCAGTTCTCCTTACTCATGGAACTTCTCACATCCAATCAAAATTACCATCTACCTTTAAATCTCGCTTGTTTATATCAACGGTTAGATGTTAAATATCATCCTGTATGCGCTTACGTGCGGGGGTGGGATTTGAACCCCACCATGCCTGGTGATATCTCCTGCAAATCCCTTCTTTTTTGGAGCTGTTCTTCGCCTGAGTTTGGAATAAAAGTTTTAAGGTCACTGGACAAATAACCGAATTGTCTAGCTAAGTCAGGAGGTGAGGCCTAATTATTAAAACGATCAACCACATCACCTTTTCGGTGTCTGATTTGAAGGAAACCACCCTGTTTTACGAGGGAGTTCTTGGTCTTAAGAAAACTGGGGAATGGTCCAACTACGTGATTTTTGATGTTGGCGGAGTGGACCTAGCCTTCCAACCGGGAGGCAAAAAAGGGCGTAAAGAGGGTGCTCCCAGCATCTTCATGCTTGTTGACGATGTCGACGATGCCTATGAAAAACTGAGAGAGAAGGGTGTAAAATTTGCTACTGAGCCAAAAGATCAGTATTGGGGTGGCCGGACAGCGGCTTTTCTGGATCCAGATGAGAACAAGTTTATACTGGCACAGAGAAAAGAAGACGAGTAAACACGGAACCAACTGTGTCAATCTCTCTTGCGATTGACGGACGCGCTTATACTTCCTGTGCCCAGATGGTGAAGCTGCAAGAGGAGACATTAAACTCCCTTTCGTACCTTCCTATGATCTCTTCTGCCTGAGGATCCTTCTTCACGTCTTCTAGAAACTTTTCGAAGTCTTGCAGGTCGTTGAAGATCAACTGCTCTGTGTATCTGTTTCTCTTTTGAGTGCTCTGATAGGGGAAATATTTCTTTCCAACGTCTAGGGGTATGAACAGTTCAAGCCTCTTGCAGCCGTGGGATTCATGGAATGGCTTCAGTTTGTCCTTCGCAAACTTGAGGAAGTCTTCCATCTTCTCCGGAGGCACCTCACATGACCACTGAACCATAATCAAACCTTTTACCTCATGCGAGTTTGTGATTATTCCATCGGTCGCTTTATATCTTCTCCAACACTGTATAGGAAGATGCGCGCTGAAGAAGGACCTATTCTACTGAAACTCTTTCTAAGTTCCTTAATGACCATTGTGTAATTGCTGGATTTATCCAAGCTGTCCAGATACTGCCGGAAAGACCCATATTTCTTCTTGATACTTTGAAATCGTTTTGCATTGTTGATTGTGGCGGTTATCTTTGCTCTGTTTCTGACTATGCTTGCATTGTTCATTAACTTTTGGATTTTCTTTTCATCGAACCTGGCAACCTGGTCTACGGAGAAGTTGTTAAAGGCCTTTCCGAAATTGGGCCATTTTCTGCCAATCATCTTCCAACTCAACCCCGCCATGAAGATCACTCTAGTCATATTCTCAAAATAGGCATCATCGCTTGCAGGTTTTCTGTCCCTATACATCCATTTAGGAGGACTCCAACTTCCCTCGCTCAACCATCTTCACCCCACAGAGACTTTGCTCTCAGAATATTTAAGTTGTTAAGAGTACATAATCATCCATAATCTAGACTGCGCTGTGCTGATCCTCATTGAATAAGTGAGTTAATATAAATGCTTGAATAATCGAATATTCAGTGAAGGCCTTATGAAGGCGTTGGTCGTAGGTGGGTCTGGCTTCGTCGGTCATCGTTTGGTTCGACATCTTCTTGTGGATGGGCATAACGTCAGGGTCTTGGACGTTAAACGTGGAGGGCTGAGAAGACTGGTTTCCTCCAATTTTAGATTCTTTCTGGGAAGTATGGCAGATGAGGAGATTGTTAGACGAGTTATGGATGGGGTGGATGTGGTTTATCACTTGGCCTTGGCTGGCTCTGTGGGCTCCATAAAGAGCCCTGACGCTTTTGACGTTAACCTTCGTGGGACTTGGAATCTGTTGGCAAGCGCTAAATCTCAACAAGTGAGACAATTCATATTCACCAGCAGCACGGCAGTGTACGGGCCCTGCCGATATCTTCCGGTTGATGAGGAACATCCATGCCATCCTGAAGAGAGCCGTCTTGATATGTACCATCTTGTCAAGTTAACCACGGAAAAGATGTGTAGGATGTTCCATCTCCACGCTGATGTGTCTGTTACAGTTCTGAGACTGACTTACGTGTTCTGCGACGAATCGGTATACAATGTGCCTTGGGTTAACTGGATAGTTGAGAAGGTAGAAAACAATGAAACTATTGAAGTTGTAGAAGGAGAGGGTTTTGCCAGCGTGCATGTAGATGAGGTTGTTGACGCTTTGATGCTGGCAACCTTAAATGAGAAGGCTATTGGGCAGGTTTTCAACGTCGTGAACCCGGAGACTTTCGTGACATATCATGAAATCGCACGACATCATGTTCAGCGGTTAGAGTCGAAAAGCCAAATCGACATTAAGAAACCCTCAGGGTTGGTTCAATCCACACCTACCAGCAGTAGTAAAATACAGAAACTCCTCGGCTGGAAACCATGGATGTCGAAAGACGATGCCATAAATCCTTAATATATCTGTTTTACTTCGCGGATGCGGTGCGGGGGGTGGGATTTGAACCCACGAACCCCTACGGGACAGCCGCCTCAGGGCTGCGCCTTTGACCATGCTTGGCAACCCCCGCTTTATTGGAGACAAGCTGGTTTTAACTTGTTAAACACAAAAATTAAATGTTTGTTCAAAGCTGTTATGTTGGGATAGGTATAAGCAAGTTTCATACAGGATTCTTAGGTAAGAGGTCTTTCATTTTCGCTTTCTTCATTGTGTTCACATGCTTAACCAGCTGTTCAACCACCGCCTCAAAATCTTTCTTTCCCTTCTCCGTTGAAGCGGAGCTGGCCACGCCGAAAACACCCGACTTTGTGTAGTCCGCTGTGTCGAAAATCCAGCCAATTACTCCTTCACTTTCTACGCGAGGTTTCCTAGGCTTCTCGTCCACCGCTGCCTTCATGTTCACTAATTTTGGGTGCAAAGCAAGATTCATGGAAGTCTCCTCCGCAGCTGCGTGTCCCCTCTCCTCTGAATCAAACAAATTAGGCAGTAGTTTCCCTGCTGCAGGCCACCACTGAAAAACAGAAACGAACATTCCCTGCTGCTCCCTCATTTTTCTAGCTGCTTGTAGTAATGCAGCAGCGTTTCCGCCGTGTCCGTTCACCACTAAAACTTTTCTTACACCGTAATACTTCAAAGATAAAAGCACTTGCATCACATAGTCTCCAAAAACCTTTGGTTCAATAAATATGGTTCCCCAGAACTGTCGATGGTGTGCGCTCACGCCGAATGGAATCACTGGAAGACAAACGGTGTTTGTTCGCTTTGCAGCTTCCTCTGCTATTGCTTGAGCGATTAAATGGTCTGTTCCCAGAGGGTTATGGGGGCCATGTTGTTCGGTGGAGCCCACAGGCAAAATCGCCACATCATTTTTAGCGAAGTACTTTTCCGCCTCAACCCAACTCATTTCATGCAGCAGAGTCTTCATGTTATCTCACTTCACGAAACCGTTTTTAGCAGTAAATTGTATGAATAAGGATTTAACATTTAAGTAGCAACTGCAGATACGACGACGTGTGTGAGTTGGAGAAAAAATGAAAGCGGTCGTCTTAGCTGGAGGTTTCGGGACAAGACTGCGGCCGCTGACTTGCACTAGACCGAAACTTCTCGTTCCTATTCTGAACCAGCCCTTGCTAGATTGGACTTTAAAAGGCTTAGCGAAAGAGGGAATTAAAGAGGTTATTTTGGCAGTAAATTACATGGCAGAGGCGTTTATGAACCATTATGGAAAATCAAAATACGGAATTAAACTTCATTATTCCAAAGAGGAAAAGCCCTTAGGAACCGGTGGCCCCATCAAAAAGGCTGAAGCTTTAATCAACCATGTCGAACCATTCTTCGTTTTAAACGGCGACATCCTCACAAACATCAATTATGGAGAACTAGCTAGGAAACATGAAGAAAACTGTGCTGTCGCAACAATAGCGTTACATCAAGTCGAGGATGCAAGCCGTTACGGAACCGTAGAGTTGACAAAAAACAATCATATAACACGGTTCGTGGAGAAGCCTACACGCGGAGAAGAACCCAGCAACTTAGTGAACGCTGGAATCTATGTTTTGGACCCAGAAATATTCGATTACATTTCAACCAGCCGTCCTGTGTCCATCGAACGTGAAGTTTTTCCGAAGCTTGCAAAAAAAGGGATGCTTTACGGTTACGTTTTTGAAGATGTTTGGCTGGACATTGGAGAACCCGCAGACTACTTTAAAGCGAACTGGCTTTTGTTAAACATACAAGCGGAAAGGGAGTTTTTGGGAAAAAACGCTAAAGTGGAAACTGACGTAAAAATTGTTCCCCCTATAAACGTTGCAGAAAAA
>JAYEKF010000063.1:0-9724 GCA_034660895.1 Thermoproteota archaeon
CAGGTTGTAACTTCACATTTTTTTGCTAATTTGCTTTCAGTTTTTCTTTGGCGTCTTCCAATGTTCTGTTAATTCTTTTCCAGTGGGCGCCATGCCAGTAAACTTGCCCACAATTTGGGCATCTCCAAAACTCGTTATAAAAAGAATAAGTGTTTTCTGGAACTTTATCTGCAACTTGCTCTTTGGAAACAGGTTGAATTCGGGTGTTGCATTTTGGACATCTTGAAATTGAAACATCGATTTCAAGTTTGAAATCAAAACGCTTCGCCAACTTAGCCAGTTTTTCCGATTCGCTTTTCACTTCAACGTAAAACGCTTTCACCCCGTTCGCTACGGCCCGTTGATAAAGATTTAAATCACGGGTAAGCAGCACCCGATTGTTTGTTCTAGCAATCTGGATTAGTTTTTCGTCATCAAAATTGCGGGAATATTGAACATCCTGACCGAGCATGCGGAGCCATCGGGTCAGTTTCCCCAACATGCCGTCCGCAACGAACTTCAAACTTTCCACCGAACAAACCGGGTGAAACTATACAGATTTTGCATCATAAAGCTATCCCTCGTCTCCGTCCAGCTTCCGCCATAACCTATTTTAGCTCAGTCATGCTTTAACACGAAAGAAATGAAGGAAATAGAGTTTCGAATATTAACTACGGCAGATTACGATGACATGGCGGAGCTTTGGCGCCAAGCAGGGCTACCCTTCAAACCTAAAGGTCGAGACAGCAGGAAGGCTGTGCAAGAACAAATGTGTAGCAACCCAGAGTTCTTTTTTGGAGCGTTTCATAACGAAATGTTGGTTGGAGTGGTCGTGGGAAGTTACGACGGCAGAAAGAAGGGATGGATAAACCGATTAGCTGTGCATCCCCGTTACCGAAGAAAAGGCGTCGCCAAAAAATTGATAACTCGCATGGAAACCATTTTAGAGAAGCAGGGCGCCAAAATTTTCTGCGCCTTGATTGAAGAAACAAATCAGCCATCCGTCAGACTGTTCGAGAAACTGGGATACATTACAAACAGGTCCATAATTTATCTCAGCGAACGTGAAAGTCAAGACGTTTAATGAACACGAACGATTCGACCTGTTCCAGCTTTCGCTACAACTTCTCCCTCATCCATCACTAACCGCCCGTTCACGAAAGTTTTCACCGGCACACCTTTAACTTTCCAACCGTTAAACGGAGAAAACTTCGCTTTAGAATAAAAGCTGGACGCGTCGATTTTTGCTTCTTGTTTAAGATCCACTGCCACCACATCCGCGTGATAACCCTCTTCTAACCGGCCTCTTTTTTCTAAATGGAAAATCTCCGTAGGTTTTTCGGAGGTTAGTCCCACCACATCCGAAATTGTAAGCCGCCTTTTATTCACTTGGGTAAGCAACAAAGGAAGCATAGTTTCCAAGCCAGCTACACCCGCTTTCACATCCCAAACTGACTCGCGTTTTTTTTCTTCAACCAAGTGAGGAGCATGGTCGGAAGCGACGATGTCAACGAAGGTTTTGTTAACTCCGTTCCAAAGCGCTTCAACATTTTTCGCGTTTCTCACCGGCGGATCGGTCAATGCTATAGTGCCATAATGGTTCAAATGCTGTGAGGATAAGAGAAGATTGTGGGGAGTGACCTCACAGGTGACTGGGAGACCCATTTTTTTCGCTTTCGAAATCTGATTTAACCCTGCTTCAGAGCTGATATGGCAAAAGTGAAGTTGAACATTTGACTTTTCTACAAGCCTGATGACACGACTTACCGCCTTGGCTTCTGCTCTGGGCGAATGAACCGTTAGATACGCAGCTAAACCTTTGCGTTCAGCCTTTTGCATTTTTTTCTCTGTTTCTTCCATAGTTTCTTTATCCTCCGCGTGCACAGCAACAGGAACACCTATTTTTTTAACGGTTTCAAAGGCTTGCAACAACGCTTCGTCATCATCGATGTTTAATCCGCCGATTTTTTTGGACAAGAAAAGTTTGAACGCTACTGCGCCTTCCTCAATGATGGAGTGCAGTTCACTCAGGTGTTTGGGGAAGGCTGAGTAAAAGGCGACGTTAACAATTACGCGTTTCTCCGCCAGTTTCATACGTTTTTTCAGATGATTGGAGCTCATGGTTACGGGTTGGTTGTTAGGCATGTCTATGACGAATGTGACGCCGCCTGCTGCAGCTGCGGAGGTTCCGGTGAAAAAGTCTTCTTTGTAGGCTTGTTGTTGGTCTCGAAGGTGCACGTGAACGTCAACTAGGCCGGGAAGCATTAACCTACCTTTAAGGTCCATTTTCGTTGACGCTGTGGGAAGGTTTGGTTCTTTTGCAACTCTGACGATTCTGCCCTGATCTATAGCTAACCCCGCTTTCACAGTCTTTCCACGAGTGTAGATTTTGGCGTTGTGGAGAACTAAGTCAACTGGCAAAGGTTGGAGCTCCAATTTTACGCGATTAATTTAAAGAAGTCTCTTTCTGTGAACATGCCTATCAGTTTTTCTTCTTTAATTACGGGTAGAGCTCCAATGTTCTTTTCTTGCATGATTCTTGCGGCTTCACCCACATCCGCATCGGGTTCAACTGTAGTTACATCTTTCACTGCGATTTCCATGATAGAAGTCTGCAAAACTTGGGTGATTGTTCCAGAGCGGAGATGTTTAAACACTTCTCCGGAACCAAAGAATCGTAGAATATCCATGACTGTAACGATCCCAACTATTTTGTTGTCTGAAACAATAGGAAGCCGCCTGAAACCACGCTTCGTCATGGTTTCCGCCGCTTGGAAAATAGATGTTTTAGGCTTCACGGTCACAGCGTGTTTGGACATCAACTCTGCAACCTTAACTTTGCTGAACCTTCCAATAAACAGGTTAGCGATATCTCGTTCCGTAATGATACCGTGCACCCTATTTTCTCCATCAACAACTGGCAGACCGCCCACGTTATGTTTTTTCATGAGTTCTATAGCCTCGCTGATTCTGCCGGACATGGGAACCGAAACCACATTGTAAGTCATTATGGATTTGACTGGTTCATTGATCGCTTTGAAAAAGTTTCCTGCGTATTTCCGTTGGATAATCTGAAATTTTTTGCCCCCACCGAGATAGTTAATAACGTCGGTGGCTGTTACTATACCATGGAGAGTTTTAGTTCCAGGCTTCGTAATGGGGATGCGGCGAAACCCTTCCTTGGCCATGATTTGTATGGCATCATAAAGAGGAGTGGTAGGCGCCATAGTAATTACTGATTTCGTTGCGGTTTCCATAATCTCTCCTTCACGTTTCTTAGGTGGGTGCTCCTTCAGATTTAAGGGGCCTTTCTCTCTTAGTCCACGGCGGAAATTTTTCCGCCTTCCACGTCTATACGTCAAACTTGAACCTCCATTCTTAAAGAAACACGTTTACAATGTCTTCTCGGTCTACTATACCAATAAGCTTATCTTTTCCATCTACGATGGGAATTCGGCCAAAATTCTTCCTCAACATAAGCTCAGCAGCCTCCTTGATTGTATCGGTTGATTGAAGAGAAATTGCTGGGGTTTTCATTACAGAAGATACTTTTGAAGGCGCTTTAAAACGGCCTTTCTTCGCCTCAAATACGGGAAAAACCGCTCCGCTGTCCAGCAGGTCTTTCTGGGTAACCACTCCGACCAGTTTGTTCTTTTTCACCACCGGCAACCCCGTGAAGGATTTCTTCTGCATTAAACGCCAAACATTGTCTATTTCATCTTCAAATGAGCAGGTGATTATGTTGGTTGACATGATTGTGGAGAGGGGTTCGGAAAGCTTAACTGAGTTTCCGTTCAAAAATGCGGCGATGAAATTTTCTAATCCAAGCATTCCTTCGTAAGCGCGGTCTTGAGAAGATTTCACCACTGGGACATACCATTCATCTAAACGAACCATTTCCCGAGCGGCTTGAAAAGCATCCATCTCCGTTGTAGCCGTAAACCGCGGTGTCGACATGATTCCCTTCACTCGGATGGCGGAAATCGAGGAGGTTATTATCATGATGTCCCTGCGAGAGACTACACCAATAAGCTGTTTGTTTTCATCCACTACAGGAAGAATCCGCAATGCACATTCACGTAGAACCGCCCGGGCTTTAGTGGCCAGTTCATCTACATAAATTGATGGGTAACCACAATCCATGATGGATGAGACACGCAAAAAACCGCCTCTCAATATTCGGTTCTAAGTTCCATTAGACAATCTTCACAGAGAAATTGGCCTTCAAACTCTTTAAGGTTGTCGGACCATCTGCTACATCGGTCGCAATACCCCGCTAAAGGGGAACTCTCTACTTCTTCCTCTGTGTTCTCGCTTTCGATGCGAACTCTTTCTTGCAGAATCTCTATGAGCTCGGGTGTTACAGCCAAAACATCTTTGCTGGAAATAACTCCAACCAAGTTTCCTTTATAGATTACCCCTAACCTTCGAACGTTCAACCGGCTCATCCTTCTCGCTACTTCACTCAACGTTTCATCCGGATCCACTGTGATCAACGGCGACGTCATCACTTCTTTAGCAGTCATGCCGCTCGCAAGAGCGTTCTTGGCTAGAACACGGTGAACAAGGTCTCTTTCGGTGATGATCCCTAGGGGTTTGCCTTTTTTGCTGATCACAATGATGCAGCCTATGTCACGCCGATCCATTAATTGGGCTGCTTTCTGCACTGTTTCATCTTCGTAGATGGTGGTAACTGGGCTGCTCATCACATCTTTCACGATCATCCGCGACCTAATCCCTAAGTCCGACATTGCAATTCCTTCTCTGTATACGACAATAAATTGAAAGTGTTATTAAATGTTATTCAAACAATAATTTTGATTTTAAATAAGATTTCAACTGATGTTTCCGCGTTTTTCCTACAAACTTATGAAGTCAGCATATGCGGCCTCTACCGGAGGGTATGAACCTTTGTATCTCTTCTAAACGAATTTCCAAAACGTGCTTACGCAGTTTTTCCGAAGCTTTTTCAGCCCATATCCGTCGTAATTTTTTGGCAAGCTTGCTACTTTTTTCTTCTCCTGGAACAATTTCGATGTAAATGTTTGTTTGACTTGCGATGGCTTCTGGGGGTCCTCCAACGACTAGAACCCGTTCCTTTTCAACTTTGATTCCGATAGCCACTTTTAAAGGAACATTTCTTAAGTAGTTCTTTTTTCCACGAATCATGAAGGCGCCCTTTTTTAGGTACTGCCCGGACGGAGGAGTTTTGCTCACCTGTTCAGGGTGAACCCAGTAGACGTTAGTTACACTCAACATTTCCCTCCATGAGCGGGAATAGGAAGCAGTGAGTTGAGCAGCTTCTTTCATAGTTTGCTCTGGAACAGTTTTTCCCCCGGTCTTAATTATGACGAAAGGGGAGCCTAGAAATTCTGCGTGAAAGATGATGTCTTCTGGTTCCAAATATTTTTTGATGAGAATCTCGTTGGTAGCAGCATCCCTTCCACCAATAATAAGAAAGTTGTTGGAGGAGTGGAACCATCGGAACTTTTCGTACCACGCTTTTTTCCTTCGTTTTCGCGGAGGTTTCCTGCTTTTGCGCGTTTTTTCCATCACATGATGTTCAAGCTGTTTAATTTTGCTTTGGGTTTGCTTTAACGCTTTCTTCGCACCTTCAAGCTTCTTTTCAGCTTTTTTTGATCTCTCATAATACTCACCTGCGTTTTCTTGAACCGAACGGCGTAGATTTAATGGGAAAGTTAGGTCTCTAATTGAAATGTAGAGGATGGATTTTTTTGGATCCAGCGAGTGAAAGTGGATGGCGGGAGTTTCTCCCACTTTCTTTTCTTTTTCAACGTTCTCAATTATCTCCTTCCACGTCTTTCCAGTTTGTTTCTCACCCAAAATTTTTCGGAAGAGAGCCTTCAGCTCGTGGAAGTGCAGGTAAATGATTTCGCCGACCTTTTTGTTCCACTCCATTTTTTGTTTTTCGTTTCTGAGGGCTTCCTGTTGTTCTTTCAGCATTCTTTCGTGTTTTTTCCGTTCACGGTCTATTTCCCCAAAGACTTGTGCAACTTCTTCCTCTGCTGTGGTTCGCATGTAAAATTCGTCGAGGGCTTCACTAAGGGTTTTGTACTTTTTTCGTTCAAATTGACTGTATTTTTTTAATGAAATTGGGGTTACATCTACCCATTCGCCTTGTTTGTTAACAACCACACACGGGGTTACTTCACTGCGCACAGAGGAGAGGATTTGCTGAAGTTTATAGAAAATTTGGTCGATGTCTTGTTTTTCTAGAGATTGGCATGAAGTGTTTTTGTCAACTCCCGCTCGTAGGAGGATTTCTTCGGCGTAAAAACCGCTTATGCTGAGAAGCCTAGTGAGGGCTTTGACAACTTCCAGCCCTCCAAAACTTTTTATTTTATCAAGTTCCTGCCGTGTAAGTTTAAAAGGGTTTTTACCTGTGGATGGGGGATGTTGGAAGTTTTCTCCTCGTAGAATGTTCCGGTCTCGCATTTTTCGATAGGTTAACGCGTGAAGGATTTTGTTTTCCGAGTTTACTAAGACAATGTTTCCTTGACCAAACAATTCTAGAACAAGTTGGAAGGCTTCTCCTCTCGCTTCCACCTTAATCAAAACAATTCGGTCGAATTCGTGTTGCTGAACCTCCACAATTTTACCATTTCTTAGGTATTTCCGAAGCGCCATACAAAACGATGGAGGCTTCTTCGGTTTTTTGAAAGAATAAGCAGTTAGGTGAAGGCGTTTTCCAGCCTCTATAAGAAGATGAAGGGGGGGTTGGTTGGGTTGATGAAGTTTCAAAAGCAAGGTGGTGTAGTTGAGCTGGTAAATGTTACGGATGTAAGCGTTTCGGACAGCTTGATTAACCTCTGGAATAAGCGCAGCAATGTCAAAGCTTGTTATCTCTTTCCCTACCAAGTTTTCCCCTTCAATTACAAATTGGATTGAAACCCTTTAAGCGTTTTTTATACAAGATTCGCATGTCTACATCTGGAAAAGTTACTGCATATTTCCAGCGGAATCATATTTTGGTTACGAAATATCTTTGAAATATCGTGCGGCTAGAACAGAGATTAGAAAGGAAAATGGCGGATAAAAGGTGTTTTAGCGAGCGTACAGAAAAAATCCTAAGGAAGAACGCTTGGAAACTTAAGAGAAAAGAGGAAACAGAAAATTGTGAGCGTGAACTGATGAAAGAATGTCAAATTTGCAATGATGGAAAAACCTATTCTTGGTCGAAGTTGCTGGAACACATCGTTCAGCGGCATCAATCGGAGATAAGAGCTCAAAGGGGGAGGTTGTTTGCTCCTGGGATAGATATCAAATGTGTGAACTGTCAACTGCCTGTCAGAACCGACAACAACATTTGTCCTCACTGTGGATACAACCTCAAAAGATGGAAAGACAAGTACGTTGCGTCTTGCATAGCAGAACTGTGGCCTTCAGTTAACAATAAGAGCTGAAAGAAAATAGCAGAAGGGTTTTCTAGAAAAGCTTTTTCCACTTATTTTTAGTAATCACAGATTTGAGCGCCTCACTGTAGATTTTTATCAGCAGCGTTTCTCTGTCCATACCCATGTCTGTTTTTTCGTACTTCCTTCCGACACGAGCCACAGATCTCGCAACCTCTTGAGTTAGTTCTTTGAATTCTTTAGAGCTAATTCTAATACTTCGCCCCCGCGTTTCTTTGATAAGCTGAAGCGCACTAAGCATACCCATTAAACGTTCCATGTTGACATGGAGAAAGTATGCATAGGTAGATGTAGACTGCGCAAGCAGCGACTCTAGAGGCATCTTTTCAAGATCTTCTATGAATAAACTTGAGATCGGCTCATAATATTTTTGCAGTATGCCGTGGCTTCCTATCTCAGTTCGCTCAATCTTTATCAATTTTGCCTTCAGCAGCGCTTGAAGATGGTGTCCTATCGTTGGTTTAGCGAGGTGTAATTTTCGTGCAAGTTGAGTCGCAGTTTGAGGTTGAATCGTTAATTGCCGCAGCATCTCCCTTCGCGTGGAATCGGCTAATGTCTTAATGGTAACAGAATCTCGGACTATTTTAACTGCTTTTCTCACCATTTTTGGACCAACATCCATTTTTCCGGCCCACAAAAACATTTATATAAGTTTCAGCTATATATTAGTTGCTTCGAATCGGTTAGATTTATATAACCGATATAGATTTTCCAATAATGGTGATCATATGAAAATTCGAGTTGCAATAGCAGGAGTAGGAAATTGCGCGTCCGCCCTAGTTCAAGGGGTCAGTTACTACAAAAACGCAAAGGAAAACTCACCGGTTTCTGGGCTGATGCACGTAGACTTTGGGGGCTACCACATCCGCGACATAGAATTTGTGGCCGCCTTCGACGTAAATCAACTGAAGATTGGACGAGACTTAAGTGAGGCCATCTTTGCCGAGCCGAACTGTTGCGTCAAGTTCGCTAACATGCCCAAGCTGGGGGTTAAAGTGGTTCCCGCTCCCATCCTCGACGGCGTGGCTTCCCACATGAAAACTCCGTTCAACATGTACAGCGAAAACGAGGATCCCGCAGACGTGGTGGAGGTCCTGCAAGACACTCAAGCAGATATGCTGGTTAACTTTCTGCCCGTAGGCAGCTTCCAAGGCACTAGACACTACGCTCAAGCCTGTCTAGAAGCTGGATGCGCCTTCGTGAACTGCATCCCCGAGTTTATCGCCAGCGACACAGAATGGGCGAGAAAATTTGAACAGGCTGGGTTACCTGTGGCTGGGGACGACGTGAAGAGTCAAGTAGGGGCAACCATCATCCATCGGGCTCTTGTCGACCTTCTGGTCTCCAGAGGGGTCAGAATTGAGAAGACTTACCAACTGAATGTAGGGGGTAACACAGACTTCCTTAATATGACCACTGAAAGCAGGCTAAAGACTAAAAGAGAGAGTAAGATCAGCGCTCTCACCAGTCTGGTGCCCTATGAGATCGAGGCGTGGGCTGGTCCAAATGGGTATATCCCCTTCCTTAAAGATAACAAAGTATGCCACTTGTACATCCGAGGTAAAAAGTTTGGGGACATCCCTGTTACCATAGACCTTAAACTATCGGTTCAGGACTCGCCTAACAGCGCCGGCATGGTCATAGATGTTGTTAGAGCTACCAAGTTAGCTATCGACAGAGGGGTAGGAGGGCCATTGAACAGCATCTCCTCGTACGCCTTCAAGCATCCACCGAAGCAGGTACCGGACCATATTGCCCGACAGTGGGTTGAGCAGTTCATCGAAGGATCACGAGAGCGATAAGGCTCCAAAGTGAACAAGGTTGAAGGCGCTGATACTAGCCGCGGGTGAAGGAGAGAGACTTAGGCTAACTGGGAAAAAGCCAAAACCACTGGTATCGGTTGCTGGAACTCCGCTGTTATGTAGGGTTCTTAAAAGCCTCAAACTTGCTGGAATAACTGATGCTTATGTAGTAATTGGATACATGGGCCAAAAGATCAGGGACACAATAGGGCAGCGGTATGCTGGCGTCAAAGTACACTACATCGAAAACCTGAGGTGGAGCAAAGGAAACCTTTACTCGCTTCTCGCCGCGAAAGAAGTGTTAAGGGAGAACTTCATACTCTGCATGGCGGATCACATTTTCGACAGTCGAATAGTGAAAGCACTTCAGTCCATAAAACTGGAAAACGGCTTAGTATTAGCAGTCGACAGAAGAACCCCACAGCCTGAGGATACGAAAGTTTTAGAGGAAAATGGAAAAATCGTAAACATAGGTAAATTCATTGAAAAGTCAAACCGCGTCGACACGGG
>JAYEKF010000064.1:0-36437 GCA_034660895.1 Thermoproteota archaeon
CCAAATAAACTTCTTGGTCGTAGCCTTGCGCCGAGTAATGTGCTCGTTCCCACCCCAGTTTTTCAATGAAACGTTGCTTATCTTCGGGCACACCTAACTCTGTTAGGAACTTTTGAGATAAAGCCATGAAGAAAGCCTGCCACTCCTCCTTTACGTACCCTTTCTGCAGCGCTTCTTTCACCGTCGCCTCGATTGGTTCTTCGCAACCCTTCAGTTTAATTTCAGCGGGTATCAACCGCAACTTTTCGTTTTCCACCTCTTTTAACAGCGGACACTGCGGATTTTCTGGGTCGAAAAAGAATTCAACGTCCATTATCGTAAATTCTCTCAGCCGTATAGGACCCTGTCTTGGCGAAATTTCGTTTCTCAGCGCACGGCCAATCTGCACTGCTCCGAAAGGTAGTTTTCCCCGAGCGTAATCGTAAAGCCGTCTAAACTCAACAAAAATGCCCTGTGCAGCTTCTGGGCGTCCGTAGCCCACTTTTTTAGAGTACGGTCCAATCCTCGTGTTGAACATTGTGGTGAAATGTTTGGGGGCGCCGAATTCACCGCCGCATTCCGGACAACAAATTTTCTGTTCGCTAATCGTTCTCTCCAACTCTTTAAGGCTAAGTTTTTCTGCATCGCTGATTCCAGCAACTTCTTGAAGCAGCTGGTCCGCCCTGAACTTTCGATGGCATTGTTTGCATTCCACCATAGGCTCCTTGAAAGCTTCAACGTGGCCGGATGCTTCAAAAACTTTCCCAGGTGTAATTACGGAAGACTCGATGTCTAATAGACCGAGTGGGCGGACGAAAAAGTCTCGGAATTTATCTTCAATTCTCCGCTTTAGAGCGGCTCCGAGGGGTCCAAATGTGATGAAGCCGCTTTCACCTCCGTATATTTCGTAGGAAGGCCAGAAGAAACCTCGACGTTTCGCAATTTCGCTGATGATTTCAAACTTGTCTTTAGATGACAGGTTTTTCAACTCCGTTTGGACAACGTTTACACCATTTTAGCACTTACTATGTAATAAAACAAACGTTACTATTGGAACCGTGGAAAAAACTATGTACACGAAGAGTTGAGTGATTTAGCGGATGCGGTTTAGTTGAGAAAACTGAATCATCAAGATTTGTTGAATTTGGTGGACGGCGCCGCCATCTTTTCGGCTGGCGGAGGAGGAGACCCAGACGTTGGATATGAAATTGTGGAGTCGCTTGTTAAAGAAGGCTACACCGCAAAGATAGTTGAACCTTCAGAAATTCCAGACAACGCCAAATTGATAAATTTTGCAGGTGTAGGCGCAACCACCACCGTTGCACACGACAGCCAAGCCGCTGTGAAAACGTTTCAGACGTTAGAGAATTATGTTGGACGGAACGCTTACGCTGTGATACCGGTTGAACTTGGAGGCTTCAACACGTTGGCGGCGGTGGATGTGGCAGCCCGCCGTGGAATACCAGTTGTCGATGCCGATGGGGCGGGAAGAGCGGTTCCAGAGGTACATCTCAAAGTGTACACAATTGACAACATTCCTTTAACACCCATGGCAGTTGCAGATGTTCACGCAGAGAACATGGTGATTGTGAAAGAAACCTCTGACGCTAGGTCAGCGGAGAGAATAGCTAGAACACTCGCAGCTGAATGGAAGCAAAGCGCATACACGGCGCGTAGAATATTGACTGGAAAACAGGTGAAGTTCTCCCCAATTTTGGGCACACTTTCAAAGTCGATAAGAATTGGCGAATTGTTAAGGAAGGCAGCAAATCCTATACGAGAGGTTATTCGGGAGACTAGCGCATTCAAGCTTTTTGAGGGAAAGGTCTTCGGGGTGGAAAAGAGAACAAGCCGAGGTTTCACATGGATAAAAATTGTGTTGGATGGCACTGGAAGCGATGAGGGTTCAAGATTTGAATTGAAAGTTAAAAATGAAGTTCTCGCTGCTTACCGGAATGGAAAGCTTGCAGCTGTGGCGCCGGACATCGTCACACCTGTTCATCCAGAAACTGGGAAATGCATCACCGCTGAAAAAATAAGGGAAGAACGTAAGCTGGTGGTGCTCGGCTTTGTGGCGCCGAAGAAATGGAGAAGCAGGAGAGGACTAGAGTTGTGGAAGGACGTTCTGCAACGGTCTGGCGTACAAGAGGAATATACGCCTATCGAGAAACTCGTCCATAAAGAAAAGTAACATTCTATCCTTGGATTAAAAAGGATAAATGTTTTGAGCGCAATCAACCACTGAATAATTCAGCTGGTGATAGCGTTGTCTAAAATTAAAGTGGCGTTAATCGGCGTGGGGAACTGTGCTTCCGCCCTCGTTCAAGGCGTACACCACTACAAAGACGCAGAAAGCGAAGAGGACGCTGTGGGATTGAAACACGTTTCTCTCGGGGGATATCATCCACGGGACATCAAGTTTGTCTCCGCCTTCGACATCGACAGCAGAAAAGTTGGAAAAGACTTGTCAAAAGCCATTTTTTCCCCGCCTAACAACACACTAAGACTTGCCCACATCCCTAAATTGGATGTCTCTGTGTTGAAAGGCCCAGTTCTAGACGGAGTAGGTGAATATCTTAAGGATGTTGTCCAAATCTCTCAGTCCGCAGAAGCGAATGTGGGTCAAAAACTGGAAGAAAGCAACGCTGAAATCGCCATCAACCTGCTTCCAAGCGGCGCAATAAAAGCTTCCGAGTGGTATGCGGAACAAGCGCTGAAGGCTGGATGCGCCTTCGTCAACGCCGCTCCCATTTTCATAGCTAGCGACCATGCGTGGAGCAGACGATTCGAAAATGCAGGAGTTCCGGTTGTGGGCGATGACTTAACAGATCAGGTGGGTGCTACGGTTCTTCATAAAACGCTTCTCAAAATGTTGGCCGACCAAGGGGTTCGTGTTTTACAAACCTACCAGTTGGATGTGGGTGGGGGAACGGAGTCGTTGAACACTTTGGAGAGGGCGAGAGAACGGAAGAGACTTGTGAAAACGAAGTCTGTGGAGTCTGTTCTCCCCTATTCTGCTTCGGTTTTGGCGGGTTCCACCGACTACGTGGATTTTCTTGGAAACCGGCGGGACAGCTACTTCTGGATTAAAGCCGCTTATTTTGGTAGTGTTCCCATGCAACTTGACATCCGACTTAACACCGTGGATGCGCCGAATGCTGGTTCAGTGCTGTTAGATGTCATACGTGCGGTTAAGATTGCACTTGACCGCAAAACAGCTGGTGCGTTACCAAGCGTCTGCGCCTACGCGTTCAAACATCCACCGAAAACATTTCCATTAGAATCTGCAGAGTGGAGCTTCAAAGAGTTCGTTGAGGGAAAAAGGGAACGGTGAGTTTCCTAAACCAGTTTTTCCACTTCAGCCTCTAGTTTTTTCACCACATTCAGCTTTTTCTTCATTTCCGTTTTGATGTCAGTGATTGTTCTCACAGGCGTTGGGTCTACGCCTCTTAAAATGGCTAAATAAACGCTTACAAGGTCTCCCAAACAGATTATGGACAACATCTTCGCCAACCTTCCTTTCCCTTCTGAAAAAACTTCTAAAACCTCTCGAGCTCGGTGCAGTGCGAAGGATTTTGTGGCTTCAATTCTTTGTTTGATTTCCGGGGGTTCCTCACGGTCTCGAATGAGCACAACGGAAAACTGTTTCGTAAATTTCTCCGACGCTTGCCACCCCATCACTTCGTTGTGGTCTAGTTCCGGAAAAACGTCGTATTTGTTTACTATTTTGCTGTTTTCATCAAACTGAGTCTTCCACCTATGTGCCACGGAACAGTACTGCCTAAAGCCGTACACCACAGGCACCGTTCTGCGTAAATTCCACGCCAAATTTTTCGCCAAATTGTTTCTCATCGGAATCTGAGGCGAGTTTTCCCTTAAAACCTTTTCAGCAGTACGTACGGCTTCTTGAATTTCATTTTCCGCATTGGAAACCACACTGAGCTTTTCCATAATAATCGCCGATGGAAGAAACAGGTAGGGGAGAGCAGCTCGTGATGGAAGCCCACTAGGTGCGAGTACGTGAGGAACCTGAAGTTTTTTGGAGAAAGAGAGCAAATGTCCTCCAGACGTGATGGCGAAAACCACACATTTCTTTTTCACCGCGTCTACAAACGCTGAAAGGGTTTCTTCTGTTTCTCCGGAATAGGTGACGACATAAACTAACGTGTTTTTGTTTGCGTAGACAGGCAACACATAATCTCTGCAAATTTCTATAGGGAGGGAAATCCTGTAGCTTAACCAGTCTCGGAGTAGTTCTCCTCCGATGGCGGAGCCGCCTACACCCGCAATCACAATGTTTCTGGGCTTCAGTTGTTCTGGCGTTCGGATTCGTTTAGCTCGTTCCACCGCGTCTCGGCAGTACTGCGGAGTCTTCATGCAAAGCCCAACCATGTCGTTTCTGTCAATTTTCTTTATTTCCCCGAGGCGGTCCAAAATGTTGGTTTCAGACATTTCTATCTCACTTTTAACTTACACATGTATCTGCTTTGAAGCTTTTAAAAACAAGGTTACGCTGGTTGCCTCTTTCGAAACTCTTATGTGTGAAGGACTTCCGAAAATCCCATGGGGGTATAAACTAACGTTGCATGACCGTAGGCTCTCTATCGCAATACCTGCTTCTCTCGTTTCGGATGTGCCCCATTTACGAGAAAAAACTTTCAAAATTGGACTGATTGGACGGGCAACGGCAATCTTTAACGTTGACGAAATAATTGTTTTCCCAGATTTCCCGGGGAAAAACCAAAGAAGGGACATTAAGTTGATCACCCGAGTTCTCTCTTACATGGAAACCCCACAGTACCTACGAAAGCAACTGTTCAAAATTGAGCCAGAACTGCGATACGCTGGGATTCTTCCTCCTCTTCGCACGCCGCACCATCCACTTCACGACCGAATGAAAGATTTGAGGATTGGAGAGCACCGAGAAGGAGTGGTGGTTTCCAGCTCTGAAGAAGGGTCGCTGGTGAACATAGGTGTAGAGCAACCAGCGTTAATTTCTAATCTGCAACTTCGGGTGAACAAACGTGTCACAGTGAAAATCACGTCGGTGGAGGAGCATCCTAAGGCTGTTTTGGCAAGCCGTGATGAAATAAAAGTGTATTGGGGTTACTCCGTAGTGGTCTCCGACGTGCCCTTTGGAAAAATGGTGAAAAAAGGATCTTTCGACTTGGTAGTGGCCACATCCAAACATGGAGCTCTTTTCACGCAAATTAGAGATAAGCTGATGAAACAGTGGAAAAAATCGCGAAGGATTTTGGTGGCGTTCGGCGCTCCAACTCAGGGACTACACGAAATTGCGGCGCGGGAACAAGTTAGACTGAAGGAAATTGTGCACTTCACAACTAACACCATTCCAAACCAAGGAACCGAAACCGTTAGAACCGTAGAAGCTGTGTACGCCTCTCTAGCTCTTCTAAATTTGCTCAAGGTTCAAGGAAACACCAAAAGATAAATGTTCACCGTCTGGCAATTGTAGGCGTATGCACTTCGATATTCTACTTCCATCCATTCTTTTCTTCATCACAGCAGTAATCATTTTCTTTCACAGCAAACACAAAAGGAAAATCAGATCTCTGTTGGAGGAAAAGGAGCTTAAAATCCGAGATGTAGTTTCGATGGTAGCGTTGATGGGTGTCGTAGTAACTGTTTTGGTGTTCATTCCTCAATATGCCATCATGACAATTTTTCTATGTATGTACTCATTTATCTTATATTTAGCTACGTATCTAATTGTACCAAAATGGTATTTAGCGCCGTTAACCCCCGCCGTGTTCATTTTCCTATACCTTTTCTCTTGGAACACGCTTCTGCTAAATGTTTTTGCAACAATTTTCGTAATTTTCATTTCAGTTTATTTGGGAAGCTTATTCACGTGGAAAACCACCGCCATCTTTGCTACCTTACTAACTGTTATGGATATTATTCAAGTTCTAGGCACACAATTTATGGTGGCCTCAGCTAGTAAAATGTTGGCGCTACAGCTACCAGTAATGATTGTTGTGCCTACATTTCCAGTTAATGTTGGACTTATCGCTCTTGGTCTGGGCGACCTCTTTCTCTCCGGCCTTCTCAGCATCCAAACCGCAGAAAAATATGGAAAGAAAATGGGCTGCCTATCCGCCCTTTCCATAGCTGTTACGTTCGCAATTTTCGAGTTTATTCAACTACACTGCGGATTCCACGCTTTACCCGCCACTGTTTTCATCGTCACTGGCTGGCTGATCAGCCTTGGAGCACGATATTTACGCAAACTTTACAGGAATAAGCGGATTAACAAGTTAGTGCTGAATTCTTACGTTAATTCGCAACCTTTATAACTCAACATTATTATTGAAAGAAGGCGAGACGGATAGCACATGGGGAAAAAGCACTCACCAAAACATGGATCCCTAGCCTTTCTTCCTAGGGGACGTGCTGCAAAACCCATCGGCAGGATACGCTATTGGCCTACCGTGGAGGAAGGACCGACCATGTTAGGGTTCATGGGTTACAAGGCGGGAATGACCCACGTTTTCGTGGTAGATGACCGTCCGAGGTCTAGGAACTTCGGCAAAGAAGTCATTCGCCCTGTCACAGTTTTAGATGCACCTCCAATACTAGTATGCGCTATCCGAGCTTACATCAGAACCCCGTACGGTTTACGGGTTTTCACCGAGGTGTGGATGAAAAATCCACCAAGGGATCTTGAACGTGTTTTCACGTTACCTGAAAATTTTGATCATGAGAAAAAACTGCAAAAAATAGAAGAGAACTTGAATAGGATTGCGGAGTTTCGTACCATAGCCATCACGCAACCTAAACTCGCCAGCATCTCGAAGAAAAAACCTGATGTGATGGAAGTCAAAGTTGATGGTGGTTCCATTAAAGAACAGTTTGAATACTCTAAAGGAAGACTTGGCCAACTGGTTTCAGCCAGCGACGTTTTGAAAGAAGGAAAATACGTGGATGTGATTGCGGTGACAAAGGGAAAGGGTTTTCAAGGCCCCGTGAAACGTTGGGGAATCAAAATTTTGCCTAGGAAATCTCGGAAAACAAAGCGTGGTGTTGCATGTATTGGACCTTGGAAACCAGGTCGCGTAATGTATAGTGTTCCCAGAGCTGGACAAATGGGCTACCATCAAAGAGTTGAACACAACAAACGTGTTCTAAAAGTTAGTAACGACGGAAAAGAGGCGTCTGTGAAAGGCGGATTCCTACGTTACGGCCTCGTCAGAGGACCCTATATTCTGTTAGATGGAAGCGTCCCTGGCCCTGCTAAACGGCTCATACGAATTCGATATCCAGCTCGCCCTCCAAAGAAAGTTCCAGAGGAACCACCAAAAATCACCTATGTATCTTTAGAGTCGCCGCAGAGCAAGTGAGGAACCAAAAATGGGGAAAGCCACAGCTAAAGTCTTCAATCTTAAAGGGAAGCCAGTTAGAAAAGTTCGGCTTCCTAAGATTTTTCAAACTCCCCTTAGACCAGACGTCATAAAACGGGTGGTCGTTGCAATTCAATCTCATCGTGTTCAACCTCAAGGCCGAGACGTTATGGCTGGCGAAAGAACCACAGCGGAATCTCGAGGGGTTGGGTTAGGAATCTCCCGCATACCAAGAACAAAAGGTCCGGCTGGACGAGGAGCCTTAGTTACAGGCACAGTGGGCGGGCGGGCTACGCATCCACCTGTTTCTGAAAAGAAGATTAAGAAGAAGGTTCCTAAGAAAGAGAGAAGATTAGCCACACGTTCAGCCATCGCCGCCACAGGTTCAAAAGAAATTGCCACCTCCAGAGGACACGTAACGGAGTTTGTTCCCGACTTTCCTTTGGTGGTTTCCGACGATTTCCAACGGATGAAAAAAACTGGAGAAGTAGAAAAGGTGTTTATGGAGTTAGGTGTGTGGCCGGACGTTTATCGAGTGAAGAAAAGCCGAAAAATCCGGGCTGGCAAAGGTAAGCGACGGGGGCGAAGAACAAAACAAGGAGTTGGTCCGCTATTAGTGATTAGCAAAAATCAGGGAATTCTGCAAGCAGCCCGTAACCTTCCCGGAATAAAAGTTGTAAATGTGCGTAACTTGAATGCAGAGCTTTTGGCGCCTGGAACCCACCCGGGGCGGCTTACGATCTGGACGGAATCCGCCATAAAAATGGTGGAAACGCTGTTTGGAGGAGACTGATGTGGATCCGTATGAGGTTATTTATTACCCGTTGATGACTGAAGTTGCAAGCCGCATTGTTGAAACAGAAAACAAACTTGTTTTTATCGTCAACTTGAAGGCCACAAAAAAAGATGTTAAACGTGCAGTGGAGAATCTTTACGAAGTGATGGTGGAAAAAGTTAACACTTTGGTTACCCCTGAAGGGGAGAAAAAGGCTTTTGTGAAGCTTCATCCTGATTACAAAGCGGCGGATGTAGCCATCAAACTTGGCATATTATAAGCAGAGGGAAATTTTTATGGGAAAACGAATCCGCGCTCAAAGAAAGGGTCGTGGCACGTCCACTTTTAAGTCGGCCGCCCAGAAGAAAGTAGCTCCAGCTCAGTACCCTCATATGACGAAAGAAGAGATAGATGGAGTTACCGAAGCGGAAATTTCTCAGATTCTTCACGAACCCGGACGAGGCGCCCCATTAGCTCTACTGAAACTAGAAACAGGTGAAAGCTACTACACTGTAGTTCCTGAAGGAACCTATAAAGGAGAAAAGATACAGTTGGGATGCAGAGCGCCGATAAAAATTGGAAACGTACTTCCAGTGGGAAAAATTCCGGAGGGAACCATGGTGTGCAACATCGAACTTTCACCAAACGACGGCGGTAAAATCGCCCGTTCATCCGGATCGTACGCAACCGTGACAGGGCACACTCCGAAAGGGACCATCGTGAAACTTCCTTCAGGGAAAACTCGATACGTCAACGACCTCTGCCGAGCAACCATCGGAGTAGTTTCCGGAGGCGGACGGCTGGAGAAACCCTTCTTGAAGGCTGGTGAAAAGTTTCACCTTATGCGAGCTAAAGGCAAGTCGTATCCACGAACACGTGGGATGGCTATGGTAGCAGCAGCTCATCCACACGGCAGTAGCAAGAGAGGCGCCCACAAAGTTAGGATAGTTTCACATGACGCTCCACCAGGTCAAAAGGTGGGTTTGATCGCAGCTAAAAGTTCCGGCCGCGGTAAAAGGAGAAGAAAAAAGGGTAAGTAAATATGCGTGTTTCAGTTACAAAATGTTTATTTACGCTACGATTTTTTCGGAAGGTTTAAAAAGTTAGAACAGTTCAACAACAACAAGAGGGTAAACCGAGATGCCGAAGAAATTCACTTATCATGGTTACACGCTTGAAAAATTGCAAGACATATCCATGGATGATTTTATAGCCTTGCTTCCCTCAAGGCAAAGACGAAGCCTACGCCGAGGAATCACATTAGAGCAGAGAAAGCTTCTCCAGAACATCCGCCGAGCCAAAGCAGCCTCGAGGGGAGACGAGAAAGTTGTGGTTAAAACTCACGTCCGCAACATGATTATTCTTCCAGAGATGGTGGATGCAGTCATCCTTGTCCATAACGGGACGAAATTTGTCTCGGTTGAAATTAAACCTGAGATGGTTGGACACTACTTAGGCGAGTTCTCAATCACCAACAAAGCCGTAAAACATGGAACCCCCGGTATCGGCGCGTCAAGGTCGTCATTCTATGTGCCCCTAAAGTAACGTCTTTCCCGTAGTTAGGCACGGTAATCCACTTGAACAGGCCCTTTTCCCTTTTTCCCAAAACGAATTTTTGGAAGGGGAATTGGCGGTGGAACGTGTATAGCTCGAGAAATCATCACAGACTCTAAGAACGCAACGTTCATAATTGTTTGCACAAGAATTGGTGGAGGAGGCTTCTTTTCAGCTCGTGATTTTTTAGCCTTTTCAATTTCATCTTTTTCTCCAGTCACCTGAGCCTTTCCTCTAACATTAATCTGCGCTATGGCTGGATTGTAATTTATTGTAAAAATAAACGGGACATCAAGCATATCTTCCTGTTTTTCGTTGATTCCAATGATGTTAAGGTTGGTTTGTATTTTCACGGGTGGAAAAGGTTTTCCGATTTCCCAGAAACGTTCTGCAGAAAGATTATGAATAAAGACGTTCACCTTCGTTTTAGACACATTCCTTTCTATCTAGTTGATGACTACGTTTCTTCTCTATTAAGCATTGCTTACGAACTGTTGCATGCCTGAGGTGCAACAAACTCCTTTTCCTTGAAATTGAATCTAGCAGATAGAGGATGAAAGAACATTGACCAGAAACATTACGTTGTCTAACAGTTACGCTAACAACTGTAACGGCCAAGTTTACGCTTCAAAGGAAAGCTATCCTGCAGCGGAACATCATGAACCTTATTTACCTGTGGAGAACGGCGTTGTGAAGTTTGAGTACATCAGCGTTTACGAACTAACATAAGCAAAGCGTCTGATTACTCTTTTGTTTCCGTATGCTTGTATTTCGTAAACCCGCAGTGTCCACAGGTGTATCGGTCACCGTGGTCCGCCATAAAGTACCCCGGTCCACAACGTGCACAGAAGGGTCGCAGCCTTTTCAAGCCTTCTGCTTCATTAATTTTGTAATAAGATGAAATCATTCTCTTCTTCGCTTTTTTGGTTTCCTTCGATTCCTCAGATTTTTCAGTCATTCTGAATTACTCCTTCTGCTTTTCCTCCTTTTCCGTCTTTTCTTTCTCAGGTTTTTCCGGTGGAATGTTCCTCATAATGATGTATTCTGGTTCCACCAGTTTAGCTTGCTCTACGCTGTCGTAAACGTTAGCTGTTCCTACAGTGGTCATGGTTCCAGTTTTTGTCTCCATCTTTTTAATGTATACGACGTCAATGTTGGTTTTCAGAAGTTTCGCCAACATCTTTCTTACCTGTAGTCGAGGAGGGGTGCCCGCTGTTTGCTCATGTTCAATCTTGAATATCACTTCTTTTCTTTTAAGCAGAGGGTTGTACTCTTCAGAAACAACTTTCTTCTTCATTAACATTCTTCCGTTTGGTGTGCACTTTGATGCGTACCTTTTACTTTAACCTTTCGAACAAATAAGTTTCATACCCTCCACGATTTCTCGAACTCCCCGCTTCTTTTCTTCTGTAACTTTTACAACCACAATTCCTTCATGCGGCTGTCCATACACAACAAAAGAACCAGTTGGCGCACACAAAATCGCTACCAACGCTAGAAGGTCTTCCTCGCCTTCCACCACCACTTTTGTTTGCTGAGTTTGGTTCACTGCTTTTTTTACAGCCAACCAAGCTTCATCAGACAAAGTTCCAGGGGAATTTTTCACATAGAAAGTTTGGTTAGTCTTTACTGATATTGGTGGAACAGAGGCACGCATAACTTTGTTATCCACAATCAAAACGTGAGCGGAAATTTTGTGTTTCGTCATGTTTTCGGAAACGACATCGCCGACGGAAATAACCTTTGGAGGATTCTCTTTTTCGGTTAATTCCGCTAATTTCTCCATTGTCCCATTAAACGAACCGCAAATTAGAGTTCCCAGCGGAACCTTCAATTTTTTACGTAACTCAGTTGTGAGACGGCGTAATTTGGTTCACCTTACGCGCAACGCGTAACGTCCTTTTTCCTTAACTTCCATTACCTTGGCGATAGCTGAATCTTTTGGGTTGAGAATTATAACTAGACCGCTGAAGTCATCGCTTAGAGTAGAAGTCTTACAACGTGGACAAACAGAACCGTGGAAAATCAAGTGACATTCACGGCATGCTTTTTCACTCATTTTTAGGCTCCTCCGGTTTTTCAGCTCTAACGTTTTCAGTTTTCTTAACTTCCTCTTCAATCCATTTAATTTTTCCCAGAAAAGGTTGCCTCGCGGTTACTCCGATTTTCCCAGACCCGCCGCCGCCAATTGAAACTGCGGTTACTCTTACACGTACGTGGTCTCCTGTAGTAAGCTTTCTCCTTGTCTCTTTTCCCGTCAAAATGGCTTGTTTTTCATCGTAGGAGATGAAGTCATCCATAAGTTGGGACATGTGGAGCAGGGCGTCAACTGGGCCTACACGGACAAATGCACCGAAATCTGCGATTTCAACTACTTCACCTTCTATAACTTCTTGAATCTTCGGATAAAATGTGAGCAGAGAGAACGCGGCGTTATGGTAAGTGGCGCCGTCTCCAGGGATAATTTTTCCGATAGGTTCAACTTGGATGTCCGTAACGGCTACTACGTAACCAAGCTTTCTGTCAATCATTCCTTCATATTTCGCTTTCAGTTGTTCACGGCCGACCTTCTCTAAGGGCTCCCCAAATTTTTCAGGGGGAATTCGAATTGTGTCTCTTAGGAACACAAGGTTAAACATGATTATATGCTTCCATCCATTTCCAAACGGGATTTTTGCCTTAAATAGATAACAGGGACACTTATATCCCTCAGCTTTTTTTTAAGTGTTCGGTCGTTTGTGGCGACAGGGCATTTCCATTTTTTTGCCACTCGAACAATCACATCATCATACGATTCGTTTGGAGTTCGATTAACCTGAACTACACGGCATTTCTCAGCAAGCTTAAGCGCTAAAGACGCGTTTTTCTTCAGTTTAGGGGAACCTTTCTTCGCTAGTTTTTGAAGCTCTTCACGTGTGGGAGAAAGAAGCACAAAGTCAACATGTTGGTTTAGGAGATTAATCAACTCTTCAAATATATCAACTTTGAATTGCAAAGGAGCGAAGAGGAAATTCGAATCTAAGATAACGTTTACCATTTGGAACCCTCAGCCAACTCAATAACAATTGCGTTACTCTTATGCGTTTCTCACAGATGGTTAAAAGATTCTTCATAAAAGCTAATAATACTAACTGGAACGGTGAAAAAAGAAAGTAAGAGCAAGACTGTGGGAGTGTGGAATAGAAATATGAAAACGGTTTCTTTCAAAAATGGGCAAAACCATCATTTACTTAGAGAGCAAACACCTGTTCCAGTTAGGGCTGGACTGTAAACACTAATCGAAACTATTTTATTATTCCGTAGCCTATCAGCCGCCACCTACTCGCAATGTTTCTGCTTATTGCCACCCGGGAGCCTTCCTCAGCGCATATGGGGCGTCTTAACTGTAACGTGGCAATGTTTTTCTTCACGAAGATTACGTTTCCCACCGTTATGGTAGTTCCAACATCTAAGAGAAGCTTCTCGTTTATTCGCACCTTTTCGATTTCTACCAACTGTTTAGTTCCTACAGCACGTTCGAAAAAGTGAGTTTCCAAAGTTAGTTCAGAAAGTGTTGGAGGGAGCTCGCCGGGTTTTCCAACCATGTTTCCAATCAGTCCATCCGCTTTGGTTAAGGAGGGATCTAACAGTGTGCCAATTCCCACTAATCCTCCACATTGTACCTCCTTAACGGCTTTCCCACCTGCGTGTAAGCTTACAATCTCGGTGAAAAGCGGTTCACGAACGGTCTTTCCTTCTTTTTTAACACGGATTCCTGGGCGAATCTCTATTTTGTCTCCTAACTCGAATTTTCCTCGAGTGAGGGCGCCGCCGAGTACGCCTCCCGCAAGTTTTTCTATGGGGGCGCCTGGTTTGTTCACGTCAAAGGATCGGACAACATACATTCTTGGGGTTTCTGTCGGGTTTCTTTTTGGGGTTGAGATCTGTTCTTCCATGGCTTCTAGAACTGCGTCAATGTTTACGCTGTGTTGGGCGGAAGCTGGAATGATGGGTGCTCCTTCCGCCACCGTTCCTTTCACGAACTGAACGACTTCCTCATAGTTCTCTAACGCCCTTTTTTCGTCCACTATGTCAATTTTGTTTTGAACAATCACCAAATTTTTTATTCCCACAATCTCAGCGGCCGCCAAGTGCTCTCTAGTCTGAGGCTGCGGACAGGGTTCATCCGCCCCAATAACTAGGATGGCGCCATCCATTACCGCCGCGCCGGAAAGCATTGTAGCCATAAGCGCTTCGTGTCCTGGTGCGTCGACGAAGCTGACCGCTCGGAGGAAGTTTGTGTTTGAGCCACAGATGGGGCAAGTTGGTTCTGTACAGTAGCATTCTGGGGCTTCGCATTTTGGACACTTGTAGATAGGTGCGTCTGCGTAGCCAAGTTTAATTGTTATGCCTCGTTTCAGTTCTTCGCTGTGTTTGGCAGCCCATACTCCTGAAATCGCTTGCACAAGCGTGGTTTTTCCATGGTCTACATGTCCGATCGTTCCGATGTTGCATTCTGGTTGATGAGGGATAATCACAGTTTTTCTCCTTTTTTTGGTTCCTCGTTTTTTTCAGGTTTCTCTTTCTTCTCCTTCGCTTTTTTCGGTTTTTCGACAATCTTCATGTTTATCTGAACAATTTCCTCCGTTATCACGCTTCCACGGAGACTTTTCCTTCGTCTCTCCCCTACTCGGATGGGGTTAAATCCAACGCCTTTACCTACAATTACACGGGTTCGGGTTCCTCCGTGGATGTTTGGCCTCATTGGGAAGCCGTCTTTATCTGACCCCCCGGTGATTCTGAGCTTGTGGCCAGACATACCTACTACTGAGCCGTCGACGACTTCTCCAAGCTTTCTTCCAATTAGGGGAACGATGCGAGCGCCCTCTAACTCTACTGGTTTGGACTGGCCTGTTTCTGGATCGGAGACATTTATTTTGAACCTCGCCATAAAGGGTTGTTCTCTCCTTTGTTCTAGTGTGGCATTTCTAACTTTTTAAGTGAAAGCGAACGATATCTATTAAGGATTTACCTTTCTTGGAACAAAAAATTAAAGGATAAAGTGGTTTAAACAGTTGTTCTGTGGATTAATGTTGCGTCTGGAGATTAGTTATAGAATATACTTCCATCAACAATTTTACTTTGAAACACAAATTAACATATGTACCGTGAGGTGAAAAGTTAATGGTTATTTTGAACCGAGAAAAGCTGGAGTATCAAGAAAGCAACAAACTTTTTCAATATTGGAACACGGTTAGTTGGACGGTTTCATCTCTGCTTCTTATAGGCGCTTTCACAATTTTGGGTTTAAGCTTCAGGGTTGCGAACCTAGGGTTTCTGATTGGTTTGGCATGCGCCTCGTGGGGATTACTCGTTCTCTCTTTTGGAATTTATTTGAGGTTGAAGGAATTTACGGACATTTTGCTCAGAAAACTCAAAGAGCTGGAAAGGCAAACATTTCTGGATGTGCACCTTAAAATAGAAAAGGAAGACAGAAAAAATGGATTTGGACATCTAATTCTTTTTTTGGGAGCCTTTGATGTGCTGTTTTTGGCTTGGGCTGCGAGATTCCTTTTTTTCTAACATAACGTGAGGGATATTACTCTACGTGAACTCTGAATAGGTCGATGTCCTTTTTCATTTCTTTGGTCAATCGGAGAAAATCTCTTGCGGCGCGTTCAACATCTTTGGATTGCGTGATGAATCTTCCCACTATGAGAATGCTTGCTCCCTTCGCTAGGGCTTCCGGAGCAGTTTCTGGAGTTATTCCACCAGCAACGGCTACCAAGAACTGCTTGTCCTTGAAAGCCTCCCGCAATTCTTTGATACGTTCCAAACCTAGGGTTTCTCCTGTTTCGACGTCGATGGCGCGGTGCAGAATCACCACGTCAGGGAACTCTTTAAGACTGCGGAGCTTTTCAACTGGGTTTTCCACGTTCATCATGTCGACGACTGCGTAGATTGCAAGCCTTTTCGCTTCGTAAATAAATTTGTTGAGTGTTCCAGCAGCTGCTAGTCCAGAAGCCACAACAGCATCCGCCGTTTCCTCGTATGCTAAGTCTACTTCCACTTTTCCGACGTCCAGCGTTTTTAAGTCCGCGACGATAAACACGTCTCGGATGATTTCTCTGAGGTCGCTGATTACTTTCACTCCGTATTTTTTCAGTAGTGGTGTGCCGACTTCAAGTATGATTCGGTCGCTTCTAGGCAACTCACTTACGACACGCTTTACTCTTTTTAGGCTTGGAATATCAAGCGCGACTTGCAGGTAGGGTGGTCTCCAAAGCCTTGGCACTTTAAATCCCATGACAGGGTGTGTAGCTCGGTCCTTGTCGTACATAATTTTCTGCAAAGGTGGATAATTAGCTAACGCCCTTTTCAACGCAAGTTTTGTGGCTCCGTAATTGTAATGGTAGATTTTTCGAGCATCCTTCGCGTTGGGATGCACAAAAACACTGCAAACAACCACCCAATCGTCAATCTTGTCCTTTGGAATAATTTTTTCTTCAACAGCATCAGCCACAGCCTTAGCCACCGCAGCTTGAGCAGGGCCAAAAACTCTCCCCGCCTGCTCCATATTCTTTACGGTGACCTTCGGAACCAGAAGGGTGTGCGGTTTCGGAGGTAGATTAGGACGGATGACGGCTAGAAGGGGAGTGTGTCCCATGGATAGGTTGGATAGGCCTTGAGCGAAAGACTCTCCAACAGGCCCGTTCTTGTCGCCGATTAACAGGTCGATGTGAGCAACTTCGTCGCCCTTACCAACCAACGCCTCGCCGATAAGGTAGACAGATTCTTCATGTTTCTCAACGTTTTCCGCATGCAACATAACAGTTTTGGCCACATCATTAAATTCGACGTCAAAATCCCGCATCCATCGATAAAGAGTGTCGCGGTGCACGTTCATAACCTCAGCGGTACCAGAAATTGTCGGCTTTCCTATTCTTCGACCTTTCAATTTCCTTGTTTTAATTTCCTTTCTTACCGCTTCCTTCAACATCTTGACGAACCTTTCTTTAGTCTGCGGCTTTTTAGTGTTAAGTTCCGACACGGTGCCCACACTCTTTGCAGTATAACAGTTGAAGAGGTATAAAAGCTTGTCGGATTTTGAGTGGAAGTCGGCAAATAAACGACATATTACGACACCTTTACAAAAGTTTTCTTCTGGTTTCGCTTTAGCATACGACATTTCAGGAAAAAATCGGTACATCACCGTCTCAGTTTGAAGACCTCATCAATTGCGTCTCGAAAAATTTTTGCTAATTCTTCGGTGAAACCAACAAGAATTACTTCTCTTAAAGCGGTGCCCTTATCGACGTGTCGTTTTAATTGGTGTAACATGGCTTCGGCGGCTTCCTTGGGGTTTACGCCGCCCACACCAGTGCCCATCATCGGAAAGGCTATGCTTTTGATTTCATGCTGCTTAGCGCATTTTAATACGCCTCTTGTCGCCAAACTCACGTTTCCTTTGCCTATACGCATAGCTGGTCGAGTCATGGTGGGTGCGTGAATCACATATTTCGCTTTTAAGCTTCCCGCTGTGGTGGCTACGGCTTCTCCGACAGGGACTCGAGCTTGTTGGATGGCTTGGTCTTCTATTCCTTTTCCGCCAGCCCGTTTGATAGCTCCAGCAACTCCGCCGCCCATAATCATGAGGCTGTTTGCAGGGTTCACAACAGCGTCTGCGAGCTGTTGGGTGATGTCGCCGGTTAAGATGACTATTTCGATGTCTTTGTACTTCTTCTTGAAGTATGACATTCTCCATCGCCCTTATGTGCCGCTTAGTATTTCTGAACAGGATTTTCATCAATGTTTCGGTGGCAACAAAACACATAAAATGGACTGTGACACAACAACCAACATTGCACTATAAACAAGTATCAGGCGTGTTTAAAGGGGGAGAGAAAAAAATTTGTTGAATGTAAAGGAAGTAAGAAAGGATTTTCCAATACTCAAAACAGGCATCATCTATTTGGACAGCACAGCTAGCAGTCTCACGCCGGAGCCGGTTCTTCAAAAAATGTTGGAGTTCTACCGTGAATATCGTGCCAACGTAGAGAGGGGCGTCCACAGGCTTTCGCAAAAAGCAAGCGAAGAATACGAGCATGCTCACAACAAAGTTGCGGATTTTATTAACGCGGAATCTAAGTCTGAAATTGTTATGACGCGGAACGCCACTGAAGGGATAAACATTATTGCAAATGGTTTAGATTGGAAGAGAGGTGACAAAATTGTCACGTCGATTATTGAGCATCATTCTAACTTTATTGTTTGGCTTCGAGTGAAGAAACGTTACGGCGCTAACGTGGAGATTGTCAAACCGTGTGAACCAGAGGTTTGCGGATTTTTACACCCAGCGGAATTCGAAAAGGCGGTGGATGACAAAACAAAGTTGGTGGCTGTAACCCATGTTTCTAATGTTTTAGGAACCATTGAGCCTGTGAAGGAAATCGCCGAAATCGCGCATAAGCATGGAGCCCATCTATTCCTAGACGGAGCTCAATCGGTTCCACACGTCAAAGTGGACGTGCAGAAAATCGGATGCGACTTTCTAGCTTTTAGTGGACACAAAATGTGCGCACCAACCGGCTCCGGCGCACTTTACATCCGGGAAGAGTTTATGGATAAGATTGAACCCCTATGTATTGGTGGAGGAACAATAGCTGACGTAGGTGTAGATTACTACGAACTGGAGGAAGGCTCAACGCGGTTTGAAGCGGGGACACCAGCCATCGCGGAAACCATCGGGCTGGGAGCCGCTGTGGATTACTTGCAAAATATTGGAATGGAAAACATTGAAGCACACGAAAGGGAGCTGGCGAAACAAATGTATGAAGAGCTAACCGAAATTTCAAACGTTGAAGTTTACGGTCCAAAACCGAAAGACCGAGTTGCCATCATGTCCTTTAACGTCGGCGACTTGAACCCACATGATGTGGCTTTGGCTCTAGACACTTCCGCGGACATCATGATTCGCTCTGGACATCACTGTGCTTTACCCTTAACCAAGAATATCATTAAAAGGTCTGGAACCGCACGGGCGTCAGCCTACTTCTACAACACCAAAGAGGAAATAAACAGGTTTATCTCCGCAGTGAGAGAACTGGCAGGAACATTGGCTGAGTGAGAACCTTAATTTAACATACGTCTCTTTATTAAAAAAGACTACGGAATTGGCGGCTAAGTCGGTATGTCTAAGCAAGAACTTATGAACACGATTGTAGCTGAGATTAAAGTTTGCCGCAAATGCGAATTATGGAAGCACAGAAGAAACGTGGTTCCAGGGGAGGGAAACTTCAACGCTAAGGTAATGTTTGTCGGCGAGGCGCCGGGCTACTGGGAAGATATGAAGGGAAGACCGTTTGTGGGCGCAGCGGGTAAGCTTCTGGACAAGTTGTTGTCGAAAATTTGGCTTTCTCGAAACGACGTGTACATCGCTAATGTTCTTAAGTGTAGACCCCCGGAGAACCGTGACCCCCTAACCAGCGAGCTTAATGCGTGTACACCCTTTCTGGATAGACAAATCAAATTAATTAAACCGAAGATCATTGTTCCTTTAGGTAGGCACGCGACATCCTACATTCTTTCTAAAGCTGGCTTCAAAGCTGGAGGCATCACAAAACTTCATGGAAAAACATGGAACATCACGCTTTTAGGGTTGCAAGCGGTTGTTTTACCCACTTATCATCCAGCAGCCGCGCTTTACAACCCAAAATACGTAGAGGAGCTAGAAAGAGACTTTCGAACCCTGAAAAATGAACTTGGAAAGCTGTAAATTTGTTTAACTTTTTAGTTTAAGCAAACCTTTGAAATCTATGGACTTGCCGCCCACAATTTTCAGTTTGGGTTGAATTCGCCCGTTTTCAACTTTGATGACATTATAGGAGTTTTCGAAGAAGCCTCGAAGCCTTATAGTGGAGAGGGCGCCGGAGAAGAAAAAGTTGATGTCGTTCAGTCTCCACCACCAAGGTCGGTGGCGGTGTCCACTTAACACCAAGTCGGGACTATGTGTAGAAAGCATTTTCAAAGTGTCACCGGCATCTTCCACAATGGCTAACTCAAGACCGGTGTCTGGAACCGGAATCAAATGGTGATGCATCACAAGAATGTTGAACTTGCCCTCTGTAATGTTTTCCCGAATGAATTGAAGCTGGTCCCTTCCAACCCGCCCCTCCTCCCTGTCCGGTCGAGCTGTGTTTGCATAAATAACTTTGTAGTCTTCGGTTTCTAGGATCCCTGAAGGGGAGCCGAAAAAATCTTCGTAGAGCAGGTAACCAGTGTACAAGGAGTCATGGTTCCCCATAGTGATGATTTTTCGTGGACATTTGATTTGGTCGATGAACCGTTTTGCTTCTTCAAACTCAGTTTTAAATCCGTTCTCGGTTAGGTCACCTGCGATGATGACAAGTTCAGGGTTCAGTTGGTTAATTTCATTTATTGCGGTTGTTAGTTTGTCCCGTAGGAACTGGGGACTCCCTGAACAGTGCAAATCCGACATTTGAACGATGAGCAAAACACCATCTCCTCAAATTTTTCCTTTCTTTCATTGTATTTAAAGTAATAAACGTTTCTATTACTTTTCTTTACAAAATTTCTCTCAGCTTTTCGATGTTAAAAGTGGTGTTAGCACAGCCATTCTTGATGAGAGGAACCGCCTGCCCAAGCAAACCTACACTTTGAAGACAATCCGCCGCCAGCTTAATTTCTTCACCGCATGAAACCCCAACAACTCCTTCATAAGAATTTTCCTTTAATATACGTGGAACACAGGAGCCGCCGGGCAACACATAAACGTCATACCCCCTTTCTTGCCCTAAAACCGTAGCTTGATTAATCAAGCAGTCCGGAGAACAATGCATGCAGAAGTAGGATGGAAACTTAGCGTTGAACTTTGCTTTACATCTGTTGTCCATGTATTTTCTCGAGCAATGCGGAAGAAACAGGACCCGCCGCTTTGTTTTCAAAAAGCTTTCTCTCTGGGAAAGATTTCTGATCTGTATGTCTATCAAGTCTTCCAATAACGTAAGCGCATCTGAAACGTCCAAGCCCGTAAGTTCATGAACCTTAAACTTCTCCACTAAATTGCGTGCAGCCCTACCAATTTTTCGGTGTATATTCCTTTTGCCAGCCACTAGGGCAACCTCTTTGAAAAGAAGCTTGGGAATTCGGGTTAAGTCAAAACTGAATCTATAGGGCATACGGTGATGTTAACGACATCTGAACGTTTTAAAGTTATCTCCTTCTTTCATGAATGGTTTTGTCATAAACCTAACATTAAGTTTAAGTTCAAGTTTTAAAGCTTATATAAAGAAAACAAGGATGAAAGAGGCGATAGATATGGGGATCCTAGATAAGTTAAGGAGAAAAAAGAAAGAGGAGGAAAAAAAGGAGGATGAGATCAAGATGGAGCTCACGCCTTTAGAACAAATTTGTTCGGATGACAAAGAAGTTTACGAAGCGTTACGTGATACTATGCTTCTATACCCATCGAAAGTGGGAGTTTCCATGAAAGAAGCGGTGAAAAAGGCAAAGGGCTTCGAAAAACAGGATGACGATGTAAGAGCTGCCGTGTGGTACCAAGTTGCCGGGGGACTGGCGATATGGAAAGGTAACGCGAAAAAGGTTAAACAATACTTTACGAAGTGTACGAAGTTGACGCCAAACCGTAACTATTCCATTTTAGAGAACACAGAACGTGCAGTAGAGAAAGCCCAAGAATACTACAAAAAATATCCGCAGGAAACCTAAACCAAAATAAGGATAAAACCTTTTTTTCTGTCCACCCTTTTATTTCTTTAGAAAGGTTCATCCTGCCATTTCTTTTCTACGAGGGGCGCTAATATTTCCCTTAGAATAGGACGGTTTTTCTTGTCACGCACGAAGAAGCTTTCTTGAAAAGCCGAGCGCACCACAATGGCAGCATCGGCTCCCCTTTCTGTTCCTCCAATAGCGATTACATTTTCTTCTGGCGGTATAGCCCCAGCCCACACGGCAATGAACACAACTTCCATCGCCACCTTAAGTCCCGCACCGCCGACGGTTCGGAAAGTCATGTACACTATAAGGTTAGGGCTTGGAATTCGCCATCTGTTGTTGTCGAAGACACTGCAGTGCAGGGTGTAGGGTAGATTTTCAACAACAGAAACACCCAGCTTTTCCAGCTTTTTCTTGTTTTCTTTTGTTATGCTGGGCCATTTCGCACCATAGTTAAGCCTCTACGGAGATTCAGTTACACAGATAACTTTACATCACACTTTTTGATGCGTTTGACGAGTTTCAGCGCGGTTTCGCCGGAGTTGGAGGCGACAACAACGTATTTTACGTCTCCAAGTTATAGTCTTTTTTCTACAGCGGGGATTACGTGGTCGGTGTTTTGTACTCCAGCCTTTTCGAAATAGTAGACTGTGCGGTTTTGCATCTTGTTTTTCTTGGCGTGGCTATTCTTTGGAGCCTAACAGTTCTTTGAGTGACTTCACTTCTTCTTTTAGCATGGAAACCTCGCTTTCCAAATCGTCCACTTTTGCGTCCGCCTTCTTCTTTAATCCTTCAATCTCCATTAGAAGGTCAGCCCGCTCGGTTTCTAAAGTTTTTATTTTTTCCCTCAAATTTTTTAACGTTTGCATAAGTTTGCCCTCGACACCCCTAATTTTTTGAACCATGTTTTTAATGTTTGCCTCCTCCGTCTTCACAGCCGCTCGGAACCTAGCTTTACACTTAGGGCACTCATACAAGCCCATCATAACTCCCGTTTCACCGGGCTC
The DNA here is from genome assembly GCA_034660895.1 of Thermoproteota archaeon. GTDB lineage: Archaea > Thermoproteota > Bathyarchaeia > Bathyarchaeales > JAYEKF01 > JAYEKF01. The sequence goes on from JAYEKF010000064.1 coordinate 22,410, forward strand.
CTTCGACATCGACCAACTTTTGATCGGCTCCTCCACTTTCGCTCCGCATTTTGGACATTCGGCCAAACCACAACCCTCTCCATAACTTCTTTGTCCGCCTTTAAAATGTGTTTTTATCATGATGTGAAATGCGGTTACCACATTAAAACAAGATGCGAAAGCTTGGACAAATTGAAGTTGAACCATGCAGGTTCTAAGTTAGTATTCACATCCATGTTTAATTAGTTGTTAGTGTAAACTTGGTAGAAAATCAGCAAACACGAAACATCGACGTCCACTAAGCCTTTGACCACGTTAGCGGTTACTGACACCACGCTTGGCTCTTCTCTATACTTTCCCCAGCCTCCGTCGACGTTCTGGCGTTTAAGAATGTAAGTTTTGAAGTCTTCCGCTACGTTTTGTATGTTCAGTTCGATGAAACACTTAATTAGAAAGGCGTTGTTCAGGTCTGCTTTTTCACCCAGCGAAAGTATAAGCCCTCCATCAGTTTCCTGCAACTTGAAATAAACGTCCTAAGCTTTCTCAAAGTTTTTCACCTTCATTCAAGTTTCTTAAGTTGGTTCTTTATCGTTTTCTCCAGAACCAGTTGATATTCCTTCGGAGATGCGAAGACCAACCGGTCGTTCACAACCGTGCCCGGTGTAGGTCCGTAAGTCTCCGTCAGCTCAGGTTTCTCCCACATGTCCAGAATCTCCAGCTTCACCCTTCGCCCGAATTTGCTGGTTACCTTTCGCACCCATGGAAAGTTTGGTGATCCATAGGGACATGGGACGCTTCTGAAAACCTTCACGGAAAGAGGGAAGCTTTTATGAACAGGCAATTTTATTTCAATTTTTCTCACTTTTCTTTCTCTTTGCTGAATAGCGAAACTGAGCAAAACTGGAATCCACCTATGTTTTAAGCCGGAATAGAGCCATTTCAGCTCGGTTTTAAACCCCATTTTATAGAAGGGCTCAGCGTTCTTCCAATCCTGCTTCTCAAAAGCGATGAGCTTGATCGATTGAGCCGGTTTGTTGTCGAACCACGAATGTGCTTTGGAGAACTCTTGGATTGTTGAGTTTATTAACGCGGAGCCAATTCCTTTCCTTTGTTCCTTTCTGAGAACGTAGTAGCAATCAACGAATACAAAACGCTCTTTTTCCGTCATAGTTATGGGTGCGATTTCGTCTGGAACGAACTCTAGAAACCCCACTGGTTCGTTATTTCTGTAGGCGATTTTTCCAGCCTCACCGTACCGGCTGATTTGTTTCCGAAGCCAGTTTCGCTTATACTCAATTCCTGCAGCGAACTCCGGCGGTGGGTTCTCGAAAAGTTGTTTTCCTAAACAGCAAACGATTTCATCATCAATGTTCTCTGTAGATAAGGATTTAACCTCAATTTTCGGCATGCTAAAAACCTTCAGTTCCTAAGCTCTTCTTTTTAAATCGCACGGTAATAAATCCTTTCAAAAGATTACGTTATGCTTGGGCACTCAAAAAAGAGGAGGCTTTAGAGGCTGAGTATGAACCAGAGTCGTTCCGCGAGTTCTTTATAGCGGTTTCGAATGGTAACCTCTGTTACTTGAGCGATTTCAGCAATTTCCCTCTGAGTCCTCCGCTCGCTGGTCAGCACAGAAGCTATGTAGCTGGCGGCGGCGGCCACGCCTGTTGGTCCACGGCCGGATGTGAGTCTCATTACTTTTGCAACGGCTAAAATTTTATGAGCAATTTCTTCGACTTTTCCTTGCATGGTGAGTTGTCCAGAAAATTTACTTACGTACTGGCTTGGTTTTACGGGTGGAACGAAACAGTCGAGTTCTTTAACTAGAAAACGGTAGCTACGTCCCACCTCTTTTTTGTTGACGCTAGACGCCTGAGCGATTTCGTCTAAGGTTCGAGCAAGCTTACACTGCCGACAGGATAAGTACACTGCAGCTGCTGTCATGCCCTGAATGGACCGTCCACGTATGAGGCTTTCCTTAACCGCCTTCCGATAAATAACCGAAGCGGTTTCAAGAATGTTCCTGGGCAAGTTTAAGTTACTAGCTATCTTAGAAATCTCGGATAAAGCGAATGCAAGGTTACGTTCGGTGGCGTTTGAAACTCGGATGCGCCGCTGCCACTTTCGAAGCCGATAAACCTGTGCTTTCTGTCCTGGGGAAAGTCTCTTACCGAAACTGTCACGGTCTCTCCAATCAATCATGGTGGAGAGGCCTTTATCGTGGATGGTAAACGTTACGGGTGCACCAACTCGGGTTCGTTTGGTTTGTTGTTCATGGTTGAACGCACGCCACTCAGGCCCTCTATCCGCCAGTTTTGCTACTATGACGTATCCGCAGTCCATGCACACAATCTCAGCTGATTCCTTGTCTCGCATGAGATGAGTGCTTCCACATTCTGGACATTTACGTACTTGCATTGGCTGTGTAGGTGCGGTTGTGGATGTAGGGTCTTCCTCACTCATTTTCTTTTTTTCCTTTTCGTTTTGGAAGATGAGATGGCGTAAAGAATTTTATTGACGAAACGTTGCGGGTTCTCCACATTGGTTTTCACCGCCACGTAGGGGGAGGATGTTGGACCGAAAACTTCAGCAACCGTACCTACATGTTCAAGTTTTTCGTTTACCACCTTATCACCGATTTGCGGCGTCTTGGTGGTTTTGAGAATTAAGTTCCGGTTGGAGCTTACGTGGAGAACACAACCTATTCTCTGCAAAATAGTGGACGCCTCTCACAAAACAACAACCGTCAAAAGGACGAGCATATTTAAGTCTTTCTAATAATTCTTTTTCAACGGACTTACTGTTTTTAACGTGAATGGTGATTGTAAGCGTTAATTTTTGATTTTTTGTGGTTTTCCGGTTTTTCCTTCAATCCGTCCATTATTATTGTTCACTTCTATTACTTGGTTATTCAGTGGCAGTCGAAACCTTCATAAAAAAAGGCGCTTGACATGGTGATCTCCCCCGCAGTTCCCCTTTTTTTGCGTGAACTATGATAAATTGATTTAAATTGTTCTTCTTTTCCTTGTTTTACGACTATACCAACACCTAATGGCGTAAAGAAAATCGTCTTCTTTTGACCTTCAACTCTCTTCCAACGAGAGAAATCTCCAGCATCGAATGCCACAATTGACATAGTATTCTATGTTGTCCTACTTTGAAATAAACATTTAGCGCGCGAGTAAAAGAGTTATAACGGAACCAAGAGAGTGAATAAGTTATTGGAAGATTTAAACGAAATGTTATGTGTAGTTTGCATGAACGAGGGTTGTGGAGTTGCACGTTAGAACGGTTGCAGCGATTATGATGTGGTTCGTTGTAGCATTGCTTGTTCTAAATAACTTCTTCTTAAGGTCAGCGTTGATATGGTTGATATCTGTTGCTATGATGGTAGTGGCAGTTCTAGTTTATTTCATCCCTCGGCTGACGAAATAACATATGTTCAGATGAATAGAATCTCAAATCTGGTTCATTTGACTTCAAGTTTCCCGATATGGGAATCTGAGGACAAAAACAAAAATAAAAGTAAAAAGGTAAAAATGACACACGTTGATTTTTGACAAACTGGGATTCTCCCGTGATGTTTTTTTGACGTTTTTCGTTAAATTTTGTGTGTTTTGTTTGTTATTCGCTGTTTTTCGCTTGTTTTTAGAGGAAATCGAAGGTCGTCGAAGCCAACAAAAGCAGATATGCTTTAATTCTCTAACTCCTATCAGGGGAAACTATGAAGAGGAGATTTTTTGATTCCGAACAAACTTTCTTTTTGGCCTTAAACTGTGTGCTCTCTCTCCCTTCATGCTTCTAAAACTTTGGAGATGCCTCTCTCTTTATCAACTCTTATGATGTTCTCAACGTAACTCTCTACTTTGGGTTCGTGGGATACGATTATCGTCTGCGGAATGTTCAATTCAGAGATTATATCCCTTATCTTATCCAGCTGGTCGTTGCTGAAACCATCGGTTGGTTCATCCAAGATTATGATGTCATTCGACTTTATTTCCTCGATTAGTGTGTTGATCACTTTGTTAAGGGCCAGCCTGTACGCGAGAGCCACGGATGCGGATTCTCCTCCTGACAGATTCTCGTACTCCGCTTCGTAGCCCTCCTGCTCTATGATCGGGGTGAATGTGTCATTTATTCTAACGTTCAAAAGTTCATCTTCTATCAGAAGATTAAACCAGTCTCTGAACAGTGGATTAAACCTGTTCTTCAGTTCCAGCATAAAATGTCTTTCAATTGTTCCGGCCAGTTCAATCAAGTAGTTTTCGAACCAAGATTCATATCCGCCAAGTTTTTTCTCAAAATTTTTGGCCGTTTCCATTTTCTTTGTTTCTTTTTCAAGTTCTGCCAACTGACCTTTGGTGGTGTCTTTCAGAGTTTGATTTCTTACTATTCTTCCTTTCACGTCTGTTAATTGACTGCTTATTTTGTCAATTTGACCTTCTATCTGATCCTTCTGTTCTTCAACCCCTTTCAGTTTCTCAAGTTTCTGTGTGAAGTTTTTGATCTTATCTATCGTGTCAGCCAGATCTTTCTCGAGCTGTTTCTTCTTCTTTTCGTCCTTTATAACCTCATCATTCAACCTTTTCTTTTCCTTCATATCTTCATGGTATTTCCTCAGTTCTTCTCTCTTTTGCTCCAGTTTTTCGATTCGTGTCTTGATTTCCTGTATCCGTTGAGCTACATTTTCCTTGATTTGTTCCTTTGCTTCCTCTAAGTCTTGCTTTAAGGTCTTCAGTTCAGATCTTAACTTCTTTTTTTTCTCTTCCTTTTCAGAGATGTCCTTCTTGTATTCGTTGATTTTTTCCTGTCTGTGTTCTTCGTCAAGTTTCTGTCCGCATACTGGGCATACGTCCTTTGCCTCTACCAGTTTCTGAATGCTCTCGTTAAGAGTTTCTATTCTTGTCTTCGCCTTTGTTCTACTTTTTTTCGTCTCCTCAATTCTAGTCTCGAGATTTTCTTTTCGTTTCAAAAGGGTGTCCGTCTGCTGATCCATGCCGTGAGGGTCTTTCAGAAACTCTTCCCTATCTTGGTCGAAAGCGTCAATCAATTTCTTCAGCTCTTTATCAGGTAGTTCTGTGGGGGGCTTGAGTTTCTCTAACTGCTTAATGTTGCTCCCTTTCTTTTGGATCTCAGTTGTCACAGAACTAAGTTGTTGTTCGATATTTCCCCTGTTGGTTTTCGCTTTGCCACGTTCCTTGTCGTATTTGTTGAAAAGCTTAATTTTTTCTTCAATATGCTTCTTTTTCTTCTTCCATTTTTCTAGTTCCTTTTGTATCCCGTTTTCCTCGTGTTTCAGTTTCTCTAATAATTTCTTCACGTCGTTGAGCTTCTTTTTTTCAGCTTTGATTTTTTCCTTTTTTTCTTCTAGACCTCTGAAAACGATCTTAAGTTCTCGCTTTTTCGCCCTGACTCCTCTAAGAAACTCCTCGATGTTTCCGCGAATAATCTTGTATCTGTCAACACCGAAAAGCTTCCTCAGGGTGTCAAGTCTTTTTTCCCTGTCTACTTTGATTATTTGTTTCATCTGTTCCTGCGGAGTATAGACAGTGTACCTGTAGAGAAGCGATTTTTGTTTCTGCACCAGTTCCTGTGGATAACCGAGCAACTCAAGAACCCTGGCCTTCAGTTCTGTGGCGGTGCCTTCCCTCTTCATGCCATCAATTGTTATGTAACCGGACTCCTGCCTGACACCTGAAGATGTTCTCCCTAAATTTCTTTCGATAGTTATGTCCCTACCGTCCAGTGTAAAATTAAGTCTAACCGTCCCACTCTTTTTTCCCCTCCTGAGTAGTGCCTCACCGCTGAGTTCTCCTCGCTTTATTCCAAAAAGCGCGAACTCTATAGCCAGCAGAAGGCTGGATTTTCCGGAGCCTACGTCTCCTGATAGCAGAACCGATCCTTCAGGAAACTCGACGAACTCTTTTTCGTAGCTTCTTATGTTTTTGAGTTCCACCGATTTTATCCTCATGTGGTCTCCTCCCACTCGTCTCCGATGTCCAAAACTGAGATAACATTGTTTCTTATCCGTTCATCGTAGTCTCTGTTTGTTTCATCTAGTTTCTTTTCCTCGGCGAGAACCTGCATCATATTCTTCGTTAGTTCAAAAAGTTCTTTGTTGCTGAGTTTTCCAAGTTTGTGCTGTCCGGCATGTTCTCTGATGAGTCTGTCTTCCAGATCTCCCCTTGAAGTTGCAGTTACCTTTATCTCCTCATACTCCTTCGTGGAGAGATTGCTGGTTTTTTTCTTCACTAGTTTTGCTCCCTTTTCCCTGAGCGCCGAAATTACCCCGCGGAAGTTTATGTCAGACGGCCTTCCACTAGCGAGGATTCCCTCAACCCGCAGAAGCACAATTTTATCTTTGACATCCACATCTTCAAGTCGTTTTCTAATCTCGTTTTCAACACTTTTAGGAGTCTTTCCGTCTGCGTCAACTTCCAGTTTCAACAGATCATAAAGATCCAGTCTTTTCCATTCGGTTTTTAGGTCCGCCCCATCCTCGGTAACTATGTAGAAGCCTCCACACTCTAGGCTTTCCAGTTCCCTGAAGTCTGTCGGAAAAATAGGTCCGGGAAAAACTATTTTCCCGTAGCCTTCCCAGTCATCCTCAGAGTGCTTGTGAATGTGACCGCCCGCATAATAGTCAAAACCTTTCGGCAACAATGAAACAGGCATGCCTTCAACGTGCTTGAACAATTCAGGCTTAAGTTCATCCAACCCTGTGTGAAACATGAATATTTTGAAGCTTTTTTCTTTCAGCAGACTATTTCTGTCAAGATTTTGATATATTTCTCTCTCCAGAATCCCCATCCTTCCGACCACACCAGTTATTCTTGCGCCGGTCTTTTCATCCGTTACAAAACTCAGACGCAACAGTCCTTCATCTGTGATCTTTCCCTTGGAAACCCTTGTGAAAAGACCGGTCTTCTCCAGTACCCTCAGCATCGTCTTACCTGTCGGGGAGAAATCGTGAGAGCCCTCGATCACGTAAACGTGAATGCCAGCATCCTTCGCTTCTTTCAGCTTTGAGACCGCCCTTTCCATGATGTCGATAGCCGGTCTGCTCGTGTCGAATAGGTCTCCAGAAATAAGAATTAAGTCTACCTTTTCATCCATACATATGTCTACTGCCCTGTCAAAGCATTGCATACCCGTCTCCCTGAGTAGAGGATCTCTCCATCCACCTAGATGACAGTCGGACATGTGTGCGAACTTCATTCAACATCCACCCCCTGAAAAGCCCGTTTAGTTTCCTTTCTGGTAGCTCCTTTGACGTTCTCGAGATAATTCTCGGCGTAGTCCTCAAACAGCGGGATCTGTATCGGGACGGCGAACTTCGTGAAGTTACTGCTTATTATGGCTTCACCTACATCCAAACTCGCTATGGTTCTGCTATCATCTGAAAGATCCTGCGCGGCGCTATCGATGATGGCTTTTCTTTCAAGGGCCATTTCATTTCCGAGGATTATCTTTGTGTTCATGTTTGCGAGAACCGGACGAGGTATGAGACTTGTGAGTTGAGTGATGGCGACCAAACCGACCTTAAATTTTCTTCCCTCTCTGGCAACCGTGCTGTAAATGTTTTCTCCAGCGCTTTCCAGCACATCGGCTCCCAGCACCCTAGGTGCTTCTTCGATTACGATGCTGACAACAGGTTTCTCATCAAGCTCACCCGTTGATTTGTAACCCTGATACCTATGAAAGATTTCGCCGACCACAATGCTTCCTATCAGAAGTTCGGCCTGATCGAGCAGACGCGACGTGTCTACAACCACTATTTTTCCCTCTTCAAGAGAATCTGCTATGTCCCTTGTGGTTGTGGTTCCCGCTGTGTCGCTGAAGACTTTGTTTCTACATTGCAAGTTACCTGCGTCGTCTAAGTAGACACCTAACACGGTGTCAAACTTTCTTTGGAGTACTTGGAGTGTTCGAGGTGCCACTCCCTGAAGTTCTGCTCCTCGTACTATGTTCTCAATCCAGCTCTCTCCTTGCTCCTTCGCCTGATTGTAGTAGAGCCGTATGGCATCTTGCTGGGCGTCGGTGAACTGAACGATACCTTGAAAGTGCCAAGGCTGGATTGACCTCAGATTTACGACTAGAGTGTTGGCTCCGGTCGGTGGAGTGGAGGAATAATACAGCAGATTGTGTTTAGCCTTTGGATGGTCTTTCAGACCTTTGCCGTGTCTGCCGTAGTATTCATCATGAGGATCAAGTACAAGAACTCCGAATGTGTTCTGGTCTAAGACGCTCCACAATATTACCTTGACGAGGTTGCTTTTTCCTCTCCCAGTGGTGGCTGGTACAACAACGTGATGTTTAAACACTTCCAGTCCGTTCAAATGAACATCCACATCCAAAGCTTTCGATCCGCTTCTAACTTTTCCTAAGTAAACAGGGTTTCGGGGTTTTGTCAGAAATGTAAGATCTTTCTCTGTTATCGGTCTGATCGAAGAGAAAAATCTTGGCAACGTTTTGGGTATCGTTACATCATTTCCTTTGACTCTGGCTACAGCCTTCACTTCAGCCATAACGTAGTTTCTGAGTTGAGGTTCAAGGAAGGTCAGTTTGGTTCCATATCCCTCCAGCTTTAACCCGGCAAGTAGTTCACGGGTTGACTGTGAGACCTGGCTGCCGTAGCCGAGATCGTACACTTGAAGAATGAGCAGACCCGCGTCTTCCTCGACGACAAGCAGATCGCCCAGCTCAATTTTCCTTCCACTTTTTTCCCTGATCAGTATCTTTGCTACTTTGCCGCCTATGACCTGACCGACAATATCAATTTCTCCCATTTTTTTCACCCCATCAACATGTTTAGAATACTGTGAGCGTCTGCAGCATGTATATGTCTGGCAAATTTTTGCCATCCTCCCCTCTTGGAAATCTCAGAAAGCAACAGAACCTGATAGCTTTCAACGTCGCCGCCGGTAACCCTTGCAAAACGATCCGCATCAACAAGTCCATATGGGTATCCGGGGAAGCTTACATCACAGGCGTTCTCAGCCAGTTGACTTAAAATTTCATTTACAGTTTCTTGATCCATGCTTTTGTACTGTTCACGGTAAATCTCATATCTGAATATGTGGTCGGCCATTCCGGCGAGTTTGACCGCGAAGATAAATGCGTTATGATCAGTGGTGATGGCCTCCGCCACAGGTAGACACCATGAATCATAGAGGATTTTAGTGTCAGCGGCAAACTTGGAAACAGCTCCTAAAAGTGAAAGTCCGGTTGTGGTAAAAAGGCGACTTGTCTTTGAAAGACCAGTCACGATTACGTTTTTTAACTTAGCAGCGTCATACACTTTTTTTGCATATTTGGATTCGTTCTTGAAAGTGGTCTGAAGCGTTCCGTCAATGACCAGCACGTCTCCTTTCCCCATTTCTTTTTGAATCAGATGAAACGCATACTCCCATTCTGCAAATTTTCTCGCAATTGAAGCTACTCTGGAAATATCCGCCCTCTGTCTACCCACCATAACTGTGCGGTCAAAAGAGTTGAAAGAAAGGTCAGATTCATCCGGTAACAAATCTTTGAACTCAGCCGTCAATGGAACAACATGCGTGTCGTAAAAGATTTCACCGTTGCGAAAGCGAGAATGAGTTGCCGAAAAAAACTCGATGCGATCCGGCAAGGAGTTGTCAAGAACTCTCTTCTGCCCTTGGAAAGCATTAAAGTAGACACGGTTGATCTGAACTGAAAAGTTTGGAGCTCCCAAGACTTCTTGGTTTCCCCCATCCACAAAGACAAACATTCGATCAGAGTCGACATGTTCAATCGGCTTAAAATTTTCTTTCAGAAAGGAAAATGCCCTGTAACGAGGATCACTGAAAAACGGCTTCCCAAGATCCCCCTCCTTTATGTTCTCATCCAATTTCTCAATCAGTTCCCTCACAACTTCAACAGCCATTCTAATCACCAACAGGTCAGTCTAGTTGAAAGATAATAGAGCATATGCATTTTAACCCTTTATTGATTGCGAGCGCAGCTTTTGTTGTTGTGGTTATCCATAGACCGCCAACAACAACATTTTGATTATAGAATTGCTATTATGGTTCTTCTTCTGCTTCCATGTCCGCTAGGTCTATTTCAGCTATCCAAAGTTCGGTGCAGATGGAGCATAGTCCAGTAGCTCCGCATTCTTTGCAGAGGGGTGCGCCGCACATGTCACAGTAAGCAGCTTCACCGTTAGAGATTTCTTTTCCACAATCTACGCATTTGACCATTTGATATTCACGTGTTCTACATAGGCATGAACTCTTCGTCGTTTCCTTCTGTTGTGTCAATTTCTTCTGTCATCCTGTCATCCCAGCATTCCCAGCAGAGTCCATCGTAGGCTTCATATTCTTCTTTGCCTATTTTTCGACCGCAAACCCCGCAACGATATTCTTCTTTTTCTTCGTTTTCGGTCATCGTTGTCTGCCTACTCTTCTTCCGTTTCTGTCATTTGCTCGAAGGTATCTTTTAACTGGCTGTGTTTTTCGTTGACTTCGCCGGCTTTGTTGTATGCGTTTTTGATGTGACCGTATAGTGTGCCCCAGGAGTTTTCTACTTCTTCGAGGGATGTGGAGAGTCTGCCGAGGTTCTTCTGTATTTGTTCTGCTCTTTCGGATATTTCTGTTGCTTTTAGTCCAACTGATAGGAGGTTCAAACGTCCAATATTTGGATTCAAATAATAGTTCAACATTAAAAACTAGGGGGAGGGGGGTCTACCCCCGTCCGTCTCTCTATGTCTCCCAGTGCATGCCCACGGAGCTGACCCTGGTGAACTGATAAGTGCAAAATGGATAGATCTCGACAAAGAGAACAAAACAATTGCAATCAACAACCCGGTGAAAAGGCATAATCCGAGAATCCTACCTATTTCCAGAGACCTCGTAGACCGGTTAAGCCTGCTGCCAAAGAGAACTGAAAGAATTTTTCCAATGAACAAAAGCAGCATGTACACAAATTTCTGGCATCAACGTAAACGCATGGCGAGAAACTTCAACAATCCACGGCTGCTAAAGATAGCCTTCACAACCTTCCGACATTGGAAGGCAACCACACAATACCACTGTACTAATGACATTCTATACGTGAAGCAGCTGCTCGGACACAAAAGCTTGAACAGCACCATGATTTACATCGACATCGAAAAAGCCACCTACACAAAAAACGAAAACAGCGAGTTCATCACCAGAGTTACTAAATCAGACAAGGGCGCCCGCTCGCTAATCGAAGCCGGCTTCGAATACGTCTGCCAAACACCTAACAGAATGATGCTCTTCCGCAAAAGAAAGTAAACACCTACCGCAAAGAGTCGAAACCTTCATAAACAAGTGTTGTCGATAAAACTGTACATTTAAGGGTGAGAGGCTTATGTCCAAACCATTCTATGTGAAGTTTGAAACGCCGAAGGAAGTTGCAGATGCAGCCTATGAAGCCCTGCAAATAGCCACACGAACAGGGGCGGTGAGAAGGGGCACAAACGAAACCACTAAAGCTATAGAAAGGTTGCAAGCAAAACTTGTCGTAATCGCTGAGGATGTGGTTCCGCCGGAGGTTGTGGCACATCTACCGATACTTTGCGATGAAAGAAAAATTCCCTACATATTTGTACCAAGCAAGGAAAAAATTGGGTCGGCAACAGGAATCGATGTTCCCGCAGCTGCAGCATGCATAACAAAAGAGGGAGAAGCCGCTGATCTAGTGAAGGAAATCATCATAAGAGTTGAAAAGTTGAAGGGAGCAACCGGCGGATGAGCAGGAAGAGGGAGGAAAAAGAGGAGTTTATCCCAGCTGAGGTTATTCAAGTGATTGGGCGGACTGGGGTTACTGGAGAAATAACGCAGGTTCGGGTTCGCGTAATGAAAGGGAGAGATAAAGGGCGGATTATTACCCGAAATGTGAAGGGTCCAGTTCGGGTTGAAGACGTTCTTATGTTACGGGAAACCGAACGAGAGGCGAGGAAGATCAGGTAGCGGGGAAAAGCTGGTGCCGAAGACTAGACGTTGCTCGTTTTGTGGACACGATTTTCCTCCAGGCACCGGTCTCATGTACGTGAAGAACGATGGCTCCATCCTCTGGTTCTGCTCCAAAAAGTGTAGAATAAACTCTTTAAAGTTGAAGCGTGACCCGCGGAAGCTTCGATGGACGAAATATTACGGAAAGGAAGAGAAAGGTAAGGCTTGATGTAGCGTTTTCTGTGTTTAGAGCAGTTTTTCAGCGATTAGCTCCCAAATTTCTTTGTTCTCGATACATCCGATGTCTGGTTCGTCCACGTTGCCGTTGAAGTAGCTATACGACCTCGCTCGGCATCCACCGCAGATGTACCTGTCTTTGCAGTTTCCGCATCCAACTAAGTGACCGTTGATTTTGTAGCTTGTTAAGTTTTCTCTTGTTCTTAGTTCCCAGAGCAGTTCGTTGTGATCCCAGATTTGTTCGAAGTTGTCTTTGAGTATGTTGCCTACAACGGTTTGTTTGTTTGTTGGAAAGAAAACGCATGGTTTGATGTCTCCGTTCGGCTCGATGCAGCAGTATAGCCTTCCTGCTCCGCATCCGCCTAGAAAGTTTGCAACGTTTTCTACACCCTTTTTCGCTGCGTAATGGGCTTCAACCATGAATTTTTCACCTTTCTGTTGTGAGAATTGTTTTGTTACACTTGCGTACTGGGGGCAGGTGCTGAAAAACCGGTCGACGCCGATTTTGGATTTGCCTGTTCTCTGCTCTTCCTCCTTCGATTTAAGGTAGAGATTCATGAGTTTTCCACCGATTAACTCTAGTACGGAAAGTCTTTCTTTCGGCGTTAAATCCAACTCTCTGGGGGCTCTTCCCGTGGGAATGTAGTTGAAATGCATGAATCTGACGCCTAACTCCTCCGCCAACCCCACAACTTTTTCCGTTTCATTTAGGTTGTCTTTGTGTATGGTCATGGCTATGCAAGTGTCGAGTCCCTCGTCGACGCTGTTACGTATTCCATTCATGGTTTTTTCGAAGCATCCGGGAACCCTTCGAAAGCTTTCATGCACTTCTTTGGTTGCGCCGTCTAGGCTGATTTCCACGTAGTCTACTCCCACATCCTTAACCCTTTTTACGTTGTCTTTCGTCAAAAAAGTGCCGTTGGTAGCTATGCTGAGGTAAGGTATCCTTTTTTTCGCGTAGGCGGCGACCTCGAAGAAGTCTTTTCGAATCATGGGTTCCCCGCCGGAGAATGAGAGCGCTGGAATGCCGAAACCAGCTATTTTGGATAGTTTGTCCAGCACTTCGAACGCTTGTTCTGTGGTGAGCTCAGGTCGGTGTACGCCAGCGTTCTCATAGCAGTGTTTACATCGGAGGTTGCAGAGGTACGTGAAGTTCCAAACAATCTCGAAGGGGCCAGCTGGTGTAAAGGGAATTCTTATTCCGTATTTTTCGATTCCCTTCATCATTAAGGCGAAGCCCTTCAACCAAGCGTCGCCGTACTTTTGATTCAAAAATTGGTTTATCATGAACTTTTTGTCAACACGTAATAGTTTGCTGCCGAGGGTGTAAAAAGGCCTTGCAACCTTGCGGCTTAAGTGTTCACAAGTTGGGCAGAGCTGTACGTTTTCACCTAGAAAGTCCTTCAAGGAGTTGACGAGTAAGTTTCCGTCTTCTCCGCATTCCATGTCGAACCGCTTTATGAAGAAGCTTAAAACAGGGTTGACTAACTTTGAAAGGAGAACGTTTTCGGTAGGTTCTAACTGCATGGTGTGTCGCCTTGCAAACGTAACGGCGGAAATTTCCTTCTTTTTACTTGTTTCTTCAAGTTGAAATATATCTTTTTGGCTTTCTTAAACTAAACTCTGCTGGAGCTTGTTTTGGGCAGGTGTTTTGAGAAGCTGTTAATTATTGACTTGCATTTGGCAGCCAGTTTTGGTGGAAGAAGTGGGTCTTCCAGCCACTTTCGGCATGCTTCAACCGCAATTTAATCCACGAATAGTCCTTCTTGAGCAAGGCGTATTGTAACTTATATTCGGTCGCCTTAAGATGAGCTTCATACACTCGGGATGAAATTTCATAACAGTTTGCTTGTTAATGGGGACTCCTTCC
>JAYEKF010000065.1:0-9311 GCA_034660895.1 Thermoproteota archaeon
CTCTTACTGTAATCAAGAAGCTTTCAATATTAGATATATGAGATCCTCCTCTCTGTCGGAAGTCGGAGATGAACCTTCGAAAGTCTGTGAAATCCTTGTGCACAGACACCATCAACGCATTTCTTCCCTCCACTCCAGCGCCAGGGGCGGCGAACACAATTTTAGGGTTATTTGCAATCCAGTTATGCGCCTTCTCAGCCATTTCAGCAGCTTTTTCTCCAGTTTTAGCATCGTACGTAGCCATGTTCATACTGGTGACAACCACAATTTCAAATCCTAGTTTCGCCAAATCTGGGACAACCGTGTATTCTTGGATATATTCTTGGTCTTCCAATCTTTTTCTCATTCGAGTGATGGTAGGTTGTGAGACTTTAAGAGCCTTAGCGAGGCTGCGGTCACTTCTCCTAGAATCTTTCATCAGCTCGTATAAGAGCTGAACCATTCTCTGTTTTGTTCTCTTCCGCATATTCGCGAATTAATAATTCAATTAAATATAAATCTTATCCACTTCCAAGTACCTTTAGTAGATAAGATGTTTTAGGTCTTATTTTGAGATGAAAAACAGAAATTATAAAGGCTTGATTGTCACCTAAAAGGGCATTAATAGCTAGAGAGGTGGAAAATGGAAAAACTGACAATTACATTTTTCCTCTGCATTTTCCTCATCTTTTGCATTAAGCCTGCATATGCTCCAATAGTTGTCTCCGTCCAAGCAGAAGTAAATGAAAAGGTTCACGTTGTTTTCCAACTTGTGAACATCACGGATTATCAACTAATTAAAAACCAAAGCTTAATCACAGATTCGACTATTCCAGAAGCAATAATCAATCAAACTCAACTGTGCATAAATTACTCCGTCTCTGACTTGTCTTTTAATGACAGCACATGCTCTATAAATGTAGTTTTCGATCTATACGGATTGGATGTGCTAAACTCTACGCTTAACATGAATACGATGACGAAGATATGTTCGCTGAGAACGGATTGGAGAAAATTTCACCTCAACCTCACGGACGGTTTCCCATACAATTTCACCAAATACTTTGGGACACCAATAGCTCAGTGGCAAAATCGCACTGATGATGAAGGTAGAAGATGTTTTGTTTACTCTCACGATAACTTATCCTTCTTGTTTAAGCTGCCAACGTCAGCAAAAAATGTTCATGTTGCGGAGGACAACGAAACGATAGTTTTTGAAGTCTCGCTTTCTAAAGGGGACAATCTACTTAATAGCCCATTCTTGGTTCTTATCGCAGTCGTTGTCGCCAACATTGTTGCTTTTATTTATCGGAAAACAAAAAGGGGAACAGCTTAAGCTTCTGCTCCAAGAAGAAGGTCTATCAAGGGTTTTTGGTCGATTTCAGCTCGGGTTCTCCAGTCTAAATATAATTGTCCATTTTCGTCTTCAGAGACATAGCCTGATCGGATGTAACGGTCCAAGTTGACGTTCACTCTCCACCTGGGCAGTTTATTCCGTAAAACTTCTTCAACTTCCTTGCGCGGTGTTTTTCCCCTTTTTGATATGATTTGGGAGATTGTGATAGCGAGTCCGGCGATGTCGTCTATGCGCCATCCCATCATTTTTGTTTCCTTAGCCGTGAGTTCGCCTCGAAGCGTGATGTAAAACCGTGCCTTGTTTAACTGTTTTAAGGTTGGTTTCTTAACAGGTTTTTCCTCTTCAAAAACAGTTTTCACTTGCAAATCAAGCTTTTCTAGATGTTTATCTAAGATTTTAAGCACTTTTGGATAGTTGGCGCCCAGTTTTTTCCGGAGTTCCCATCCCTTAGCTCCTGGTTTCCTATGTCGTTGGTAGAAGAGAAGATGCGCTGCACGTTTAATTTTCCTAGTGTAATAGGCTTTTCTCCTGGTCAATCTAATTCATTCTCCTTCCATTTCATCCACTTTTCCCGGTTTATAGAAAACGGAATAGAAATCACCTGCTTGTTGCCAACAAGGGATACTGGCTTTTCGTGAGGTTTAATGAAAACTTCCTCTTTCAGTCGATGTATTTCTAGGGTGGCATATCCGTAGGTGAGAAGAAAGCTGGTCATGTACGCCCGTCGTATTGTTTCAGCGTAGGTGTCAGCGCCCACAAAATTCCAGTATCGAATTTTTCCTTTCTCGCCGGCCTGTTGCTTTAACTCTCGCCAAAACATTTCCAACTGCTGCGAAAAATCCTTATCCATCATTATACGCTGCTCAATTAATTCGTCGCGGCTGGTTTCTCCAACTTTTGTTTCTGTAGCAGAAAATTCAAGCCATCTCTCATTTAAGGGGAGGAGACCTTGCCAATATTTAATGGCTTCCTCTAAACTGTGAGAAGAAATCTGCTCCAATGCCACGATGGGACGCCAAACCTTCAGGAAAACGGCGACGATTTGTTCCTTGCTTAAACGATCTATCTTCTCCTCCAACAGAAACGGATCTGTGTAAAGCGAAGTTGATTGGTGTTTCACCCGTTTACTTTGCATCTGAATTAACGAGGCAAGTTGATGAATGACCTCTGCGTCGAGGCACAGTTCTTCAGGTAACTTCCACTCTGGAAAATACTTTTTCACAGCAGATATGAGAGCGTCTACATCTACAAGAAATGGATCCAAATTCTTTTCTTCTATTGATGTACATAAATTAATGATTTGTTGAAGACGTTCACGCCCAAGCTTCTTCGTTTTCGAGGGCAATTACACAACCTCTCTGACAATAGAGCTTCCTTCCACGTTCTGCACCGTTATAATATGCACATCTTTTTCAGCAAAAGTGATTTGGCTCGGTGTGATGGCCAAATATTGAGTGTCTGTGCCTTTCACAGAGGAAATCAGCAGGTTGGCAATCAACTCCCTGTTTTTCGGATCCATATGGATATCGTACTCGTCAATTGCTCGGAAGGGAGAACGAACATGCTGTTGCAATGCAAGAAGAAAACTCATTGTAGCAGTGCTTCTTTCTCCACCGCTTTGGGTGTAAGCGTTGAGAGGGACAGGTTTAGCTCCTTTAAACCCTACTAACACCTCAAGTCCCGCGGCTTCTATGTCATCCCCATTAATTAATTGAACTTCTCCAACGGCTTGGGTTTTCTCCAAGATTTTCTGGTATTGGAGGCTCACCCGGTCAAGAAGTTTTTCAATAACGTTTCTCCACGTCTCCATTCTCGTTTTTACTTCCACTAACGCTTTTTCACGGTTCTCCGCCACTAACCGAGCCTTCTCTTTTAACTCCAAATATTTTTTAGAGTAAGATTCGTACATGCGTTCAATGTCCTCGGAAACATCAGTTAAAGCGGCGAGATGCCCATCGGTAACCCGAATTTCATCAAGAATCTCATCAATGCTTTTCGTGGGAACAAGCCGAGGACCAAATTCTTCAGCCTTTTTAACAGCCTCATCAAGATTAATTGACGCCTTTCTCAACTCTTTGTTTAATTTCCTCAATTTTTCAGCGAGGTCTTCCTTTCGGTATAACGAAACAGCTTGATTAATTCTGTAATCTAAAACTTGTTTGCTATCATCGTCGATTTCAGTGTTTACCCGATTTATTTCTGCTTCCAAATCAGCAATCTGATGGTTTAACTTCGTGAGTTCTCCTAAGGAGTTCTCCATTTGTTTCCTTAAGCTTTGAATCTTGATAGTGGAACGTTGAATCACAGTTTCTTCTAGGTTCCCGTACGCTTGTTCTATTTCAGCAAGTTGCACAGTAAAATTTACAGGATTCCGGTTTTCAGAGAATATCCTTTCAAGTTGTTGAACTCCGCTTACACATTCTTTCATTTTTTTATGCGCGGTTTGTTTCCACTCTGCTTCCTCTTTTAGAGCTTTGTTGGCATATGAAACAGTAAGTTCTTGTTTTGTTTTCTCCCGCTCAAGGGTTAGCCGCTGCGAGAAAAGGTTTCTCCACGCCCTTTTTGCTTGTTCCAGTTCTGTTTCAAATTCGCCAATATGGGCGTTAACGTTTTCAATTTCATGTTCGATCAGGCTGAGTTCACTTTCTTCTTTCCTAATTTGATTCTTTAACTCTGAAAGTTTTCTCTCTTTTTCTGCAACCTTCGCCCACGCCAGTTCTCGTTCTAGGAAACGACGCTTTATCCTTAATTGCTTCTTCTCTTGATAGCGGTCATATTGTTCTCTCCAGTAGCTGAGAGTTTGCTCCGCCGATTCGAGTAGGTTGTCTACTGATTCTGCTTGGCTGAGGATGCGACTTAGCTTTTTCTGCGCTTGCAAAACATTTCGACGATAGGGCTCAAGCCCCACTGCAGCTTCCACTGTTCTCAGTTTTTCTTGAGGAGAAAGCACAGTGAATTGTTCAACCATGTTTTGGTGCATAATTATTAGCATGTTATCCGGGTCAACCCCGAACTTGGCGAGGAGTCGGTTCACCCTCTTTTTGGTTGCGTCTCTATTTTCAAGTTCAAACCAATATTTGCCATCTTGCCTTAGGCTTCTGGTCAAGAAAATCTGGTCTTTTTTGAATCTCGGAGCTGGCCGTTGTTTTCCTCGAAAAGAATTGTCTAAAACTAAGGTGACGCGGCCTTGGTCTCGTCCCCATCGGATGAGGTTGCTTAGCTTTTTTGACCGTTCTGTGTAGGATTGCCCTAGCGCCACGGAGATTGCGAGTAGCAGGGAGGATTTGCCAGCTCCGTTTGGACCGCAGATTACGTTTACTCCGGGTTTAAGGGGTACTCTAGCGTATTCGTAGGACATGAAGTTTTCGAGGATCACCTCTTGAATTAGCATGTTGATGCGTTAATATGTAGCCAAATTTTCCCTCTTAAAGCTTTATGAACAGGAGAGTGTAATGCTTCATTTCTTACAAAGGAGATTTAGGTTGGAGAATCTTGTTTGGTTATCGCTGGGAACGTTTTTAAGTTGGCTGAATCGTTGTCTTTGGCAGAGCTTGCGGACAGGCTGGGTAGTTATCGGGTTGAGGAACCTTTTAAGGAGGACGATTACAAGCGTGCGTACTTCGATCCATTTTTTCTTTAAGTACAAAGCACTCTGTAATTGAATACTCTTAAAATAAAAGTTACGAACCATAGATTCATATATTATCCTCGATTACCAACATTTCACATGGCCGAATCATAACTTGTATATGCGTACAGGGAAAACAAATATTACAAGTTACGATATTTGTTACATCTGGAAATACGATTTTTATCACGCACCAACATTCAATCATTAACTATGTGACAAGCACGTTGTCGGAGAATAAAAAATGCAAAGAACAGAGCTGGAGGAACTTCTTGACCGGATAGGACGAGAAATGCTGTTAAAACCTGAAATGAGAAGGATTTTTGTGAAAAACTTGTGCCAAATGATAGAAGGTTACTCGGAAATTTTGAGAAAGAAACAAGAATAGTGAATACTTTCCAGCGTCAAACCTACCAACGTGTTTTTCGTTTGTTTTCATTCATACTCAAAGATGGACACGTCAGTTCCAGACCATTGGGTTATGTCCAGTGGCTGTATCACGAACGCTTCTCTATGAGTGTTTCCTGCATCTATAGTGGTATTGAAGGAATGCGTAGCTAGGTCGCCGCTGGAATTTCTGTAATATAGAGTGCAGTTGCAGTCAACAGTTGCATCACCATTGTTCTTCAAGTCGATGACTGTTGCGATTTCATCTTCCCGTAGAATCCGATGTGTAATAGTTAAGATAACGATGTTGCTGTCTTCTACTGTTCCCTTCCAGTAGCCCGCCTTAAACGTTGAAAGAGTATGGTACAGTCCAATGCCTAAGCCCAAGCCAACGCCTAACATGAATACTAAAACAAGCGATAAGAACAAGCCTATGATCGATTTTCCCTTCGCTTCATACATTTTACAACTCTTCTATCTAAGAAAACTGTCTTCTAAAAGTTGGTATAAGTAATTTATGAACCAAGTATTGTAATCTATGGTATAACTGGTTCGGATTCCAAACATAAACAAAAATGAAAAAATGGTGGAAAACTTCTATTTTTTCACCTGAGCTTCTTTCGCCCCATCCCCTCGTCATCTGCATGTCTTTTCTAAAGTGTTCGAGTTCTTCCAGCGTTCCTTGCGGAGGCGTAGGCTCTTCTGCGGGTATTCCAAAGACATCAAGTAGGTCTCCTTTTAGGTCCTTAAAACTGGATAAACCATCTAGTATTTGTTTCACCGACTCCGCAACCATCTCTTCCCGCAGCATGTACTTCAGGTTGTCCAATCTGAAAATTGCTTCAGGCACTATTGCAACTTTTCTCACGTTTTTCACCTCAAATTTTGAAAGAAGTATTAAGGTAACGTGCATCACTATGTATTTTTTTTGTTGAAACACGCGTAGAGACATGTTTCCGCGTTGCCGACAAACATTTTAAGATGTTTTTGTACAAGCGTTTAAAACGTGATGTGCATGAGCCACAGGAACATTATTTACATTCAAGATGAAAACGGTGTCGCAACCATTGTGCTCAACCGACCATCAGTGCTAAACGCAGTGAACTTTCAAACGGCTGAGGAACTGCTAAACGCAGTTAGAAAATGTGGAAAGAATAGTGATGTTAAGGTGTTGATTATTAAGGGCGCAACTGGAGCCTTCAGTTCCGGCGCAGACTTAAAAGCTATGAAGCCTGAACTCCAGAACATAGAAGCCTTCTTCAAACGGTTTTGCCATGTTTTACACGAAATTATTATGGAGATAGTTTATTTAGAGAAACCGGTGGTTGCATCCATCGACGGCGTCGCAGCTGGATTCAGCTTCGGCCTCATTTTAGCGTGCGACGTGAGACTCGCATCTGAAAGGTCAGAGTTTAGTGCCGCTCAAGTTAATCTAGGTTTAACCCCAAACGGAGGCATCACATACTTTCTGCCTCGTCTCGTAGGTCTTGGAAAAGCAACTGAGCTAATTTTCACGGGACGAATGATTAACGCAGAAGAAGCAAAAAAAACGGGTGTAGTTAACCAAGTGTTTTCTGCAGGCGAGTTAGAGAAGGCGACTGAAGAGGTGGCTGCTAAGCTGGCTTCGGGAGCAAGTTTAGCCATAAATGCGGCAAAGAAGTTGTTGAAACAAGGATTATATGAGAACTTGAGAGTTCAATTAAAGCGGGAAGCAGAGGCTATAGCAAAAGCAAGCGCAACAGTGGATTTCGAAGAGGGATTAAACGCTTTCTTAGAGAAAAGAAAACCTAAATTCAAAGGAAAATAATCGTGAAAAGAACTTAAGAAACCATAAATAGTTGTTTGAGCTAACAACCTCAATCTCTAACGAAAAATCATGTTAAACTGGAGGGTAAAAACTGTTGGTTCACAAGCCTGTCGCTTCCATCGTATCTGCAGGATTATCTAAGTTTGGAAAACTAGAAGGAATGTACGGACGCGAAATCTTCGCTGAAGCGGCTAAAGAAGCTTTCGACCGATGTCCAAACCTCGACCCAAAAAAGGACATTGAAGCCTTATTCATTGGACATATGGGTGAATCCTACGAACATCAAGGTCACACAGGCGCAACTTTAGCTGACTGGGTAGGTTTGCTGCCAATCCCAGCCACTAGAACTGAAACAGCATGCGCGTCATCCGGGGCGGCATTAAGAATTGGAATCTCCGCCTTGCTTTCGGACTTCTACGATGTAGTTATGGTGGGTGGAGTAGAAAAAATGACAAATCGAACAACGCCGGAAGTAACCGAGTTCCTAGCTATGGCGTCCGACTTCCCCTTCGAGCAGTGGCATGGAATCACGTTTCCAGGACTTTACGCGTTGATGGCAACCGCCCACATGAATCAGTATGGAACCACCGAGGAGCAGTTAGCGATGGTTTCGGTGAAAAACCACCACAACGGAGCGCTTAATCCAAAGGCGCACATGCAAAAGGAAGTCACGCTGGAAAAGGCGTTGTCATCTAGAGTGATTGCTTGGCCGCTAAAACTGTACGATTGCTCCCTCATAACCGATGGGGCAAGCTGCGTCATCCTCACCAAACCTGAACTCGCAAAAAAATTCACAGACATGCCGGTGCACATCATCGGCTCTGGACAAGGAAGCGACAGCATCGGCATCTACGAACGAAAGCAGCTCACCAGCCTAGCCGCAGCGAAATACGCAACTCATCAAGCCTACAAAATGGCGGGTGTGAAACCACAGGATATTGATGTGGCGGAGGCTCACGACTGCTTCACCATCGCCGAAATCATCGCTTATGAGGATCTAGGCTTCTGCAAACCTGGAGGGGGAGGCCGCTTGGTGGAGGAGGAAGCAACAACCTTGGATGGGCGGATACCTGTTAACACAAGCGGCGGGCTGAAATCAAAGGGGCATCCGGTAGGAGCAACGGGAACAGGACAAGCGTATGAAGTTTATCTGCAACTAACTGGGCAAGCGGAGAAAAGGCAGGTGCAAGACGCAGAAATAGGGTTAACTCACAATGTTGGAGGCTCAGGTGCCACCGCGGTGGTGCACATTTACAGGAGGGCTTAAAGTGGTGGAAAACTTTCCCTTCACAATTGAACAGTTCTACAAATTTATTGGTCAAGGCAAGTTAATGGCGGCTAAATGCCGAAAATGCGGCGCCCTGCTCTTCCCACCAAAACCTGTGTGCACTGAATGTTACTCAAAAGACCTAAAATGGGTTGAACTCGGAAAAAGTGGAAAACTGCTTACCTACACTGTTATTTATGTTGCGCCACCGCAATTCCAGCCTATGACGCCCTACGCTGTTGGCATCGTCAAACTTGAAGGTGGACCGAAAATTCCGGGTATGATACGAGGTGTGCACCCAGAAAAAATTCGGGTGGGCATGAACTTAACCGTGGACTTTGATGAAAATTTGCCGTCTGGTTGGCCACAGTGGCCACGATACTATTTTAAACCCGCTTAGGCGTTTCAGAAACTTCAAACTAAAGTCAACCGCTCATTATCGTGGGAGTAAATGTAAACGGCGTTTCTTATTTTTCTAAGCTTATCTATAGATCTCAACGCCCAATCCGCCCGGTAAAGAACGCCGGGAATGTTCCTCCGCTCCAAATTTTCTCGAAGCGGTGCAGCGTCGCCACAATACACGTAGGTTTTGTTTTCGTCTTTAATCAAAACAGATTGATGGTCAACTGAATGTCCAGGTGTAGGGACAACTACAACGTTGTCCGTCAGACGGTAGGTTCCGTGCAAAAGTATGTATTCCACGTTCACGTCGAAAAACTTTCGGATGTAAGCAGCTTTTTGGAAACGGTCTGGAGCATAAGCATAACGCAATTCACCAGCCTGCACATAAAACTTCGCGTTCGGAAAAAGCATGTTGTTGCCGCAGTGGTCAAAATGGAGATGCGTGTTAACAACAACGCCGACGTCTTCGGGTGTTAAGCCGGAT
>JAYEKF010000066.1:0-9168 GCA_034660895.1 Thermoproteota archaeon
AATTTCACGCAAAAATTCATTCCCGCACGACGAAGAATATTCTAAGAGCTTTTAGAAACATATTCGTTAGCGAGCTGGTTGGCTTCGGCGAAGAGGAACTTAAAGAATATGTGGCACTGCATTCGTCTTCCAGAAAATGAAATAAAACTTAATCCTATAATAAAAAAGGAAATACTAAAGTTATAGAAATTAAGCGTGGAGACATCTCCCGTAACTTCCCTTTTTTTATTGTTTATAGCTTATTCTTAACTTGTTTTCTGAAAGAAATAGCTGATCAGGTTCTTTTTGCGAAGTATGCATTTTAATGAATAGGGTTCAGGTATCAACTATCTTCTTCGAATCTTATGTCTTTTCCTCTGATGGTGTTATGCTGTTATGTTGGTTGTCACGTGGATTTCAGGTTTTACATTTATGTTGTAACTGTTTCGGTTTTTTGACTGACGAGTTGATGTCGCAAAACGTTTTATTAATGGCATGTTAGAGATGGTGGTGAAAGGTGGAATGTATTGAGGGAGCGTGTTAAAGAAGTAAGGGATAAAATTGTTCCTGTGTTGCAGCGTTATGATGTTGTGCGTGCAGCGCTGTTTGGGTCTTTCGTTAGGGGGGAGATGGGGGAAGGCAGCGATATTGATATTTTGGTGGAGTTTGGAGGGGAGAAGAGCCTGCTCGATCTTGTGGCGTTGAAGATGGAGTTGGAAGAGATTTTGGGAAGGGATGTGGATGTTTTGACATATAAATCCCTTCATCCTTTGATGAAGAGTGCTGTACTGAAAGAGCAGGTAGTGGTTCTGTGAGGAAAGACCCAAAATTTTTCCTTAGGCACATTTTAGAAAGCATAAGGTGGATTGAAGAGTACACTGAAGGAATTTCTAAGGATGATTTCCTTCGTTTAACTAAGGTTCAAGACGCTGTTATCCGCAGGTTAGAAATTGTAGGTGAAGCTGTGAAGAACCTGCCATCTGAATTTAGGGAAAAATACCTGGATATACCTTGGCGTCAAATAGCTGGAATTGGGGATGTTCTTATCCACGGATATTTTGGCGTAGACTTGGATCTCTTGTGGAATGTTGTGAAGAAGGATATACCAGATCTGAAACAGAAGATTTCAAAGATTTTGTAGGAGATAAATGGACGGGAAGATTTAAGCATTCATGGAATACGCTAAAGGCATAAAGTCTTCGGTTTCTGATGTGGCGATGGCTCCCGACTGTACAACAGGCTGAGATCTCTGGTTTGGGTTCCAAACAATTTCTTTTCAGGTCCGCTCCAAAATCAACCCTAAAAGAGTGCCAATCAACCCTACTATGACACTGAAAATTTCTGCGCTCTACAACTTCAAAACGGTCGAATGCGCAACCTCCAGCAGGACTATGGCTACCATAGACATTACTTTTATAGAAGATGTTTGTTGAAAACCTGTTTCACAGTTTTTGCAACATTAGATTATTCTATCACTTGTATTTTAACAAACTGTGGGTACTCAAAGCGAATAAAGAACCTGCCGTTTTCATGTGAGTATTTCTTTTTTGAACGGTTTAAGCAATTCTCACTTGCTACTGATCTTAATCTTTTTATCTCTTCTTTACTTCATTTTACTGAACAAATATGCTTAATCTTTTTGCTCCGTGGGAAGTCCAGCGAAAACTTCTTGTTAAAGCAGAGGAGGAAACTGACCCTCGGTACGGCTGTAGGCCGGAAGACCGTCCTATCGAAGATTACATCAAATTTGGCATGATCAACTTGGATAAGCCTTCCGGTCCAAGCAGTCATGAAGTTACCGCGTGGACAAAACGCCTACTGCACATAAAAAAAGCTGGTCATGGAGGAACCTTAGACCCAAAAGTAACCGGTGTCCTTCCAATCACCTTATTAGACGCAACCAAAATCGTCCAAGCCTTACTCTTGGCTGGAAAAGAATATGTATGCGTCATGAAACTCCACGCGGATGTTCCAGAAAACCGTCTAAAACAAGTCTTAAACGAATTTGAAGGAAAAATTTACCAGCGTCCTCCACTCCGCGCCAGCGTAAAACACCGGGTGCGCACAAGAACCATCTACCACTTGAACTATCTAGAGAAACAAGACCGAAACGTGCTCCTCCAGGTTGCGTGTCAAGCAGGAACATACATAAGAAAACTTTGTGTTTCCGGCGATACCGAACTGGTCCTTTCAAACGGTGAGATTGTAAAGATTGAAGATTTTGTAAGCACGTTTTGTCAATCAGCAGGATCATATGATATTGCTGGTGACTATCGGACCGTTTCGTTTGATAATGGGCATCAGGTGAATAACAAGATCCTTAAAGCACAAAAATTTCCTTCACCGGCAGGGCTGATTAAGCTAAAAACTGCTTCAGGCATCGAATTAAAACTGACTAAAGATCATGAGGTTCTTGTAAGCGCTGTAAACGGGCCTAAATGGGTTCGTGCAGAAAATCTTCAGGAGGGCGATTTAGTTTTTTCCCCAGCAGAGTTAAGCATTGAAGAGAATTCGCCTTATATCGTTGATTTGTTGGACCACGAATTCTTAGTAAACGGTGAGGGGGTTAGACAAAAGTGTATTCTGGGTTTTAAGGAAAAGTATGGTAGTATCCGAGGAATGGCAAGAAAATTGGGAATAGATAGGAAACCGTTCTATGGAAACAGTGGAATATACATCAGGATCAAATACATCAAAGCGGCTTGTGATTGGAATAAAATTAAGGATAAAATAACAAAGGCGAAAAGCGAAAGAGGGAGAATAGTTGAACTAACGTCGAAGAGGCTGACAAAGAAGATAATGTATCTTTTGGGTCTAATAGCGTCGGATGGATGTGTTGTATCTGAAAGAAGATGCGTTAGGCCGAGCAGGATAAAATTTGATAATTCGGAAAAGGAGCTGATCAGGAAGTTTGTAAACGTGCATAAACAACTCTTTCCTTCTGTGCCCTTGCATGTTAAAAATGTGCGAAGTAATCTATCAGAAGTAGACGTAAACAACCCTGTTTTGGCTGGCATTGCGCATTCGTTGGGCATCAAAAGCCCAGCGAAGGAGGCTGATTTTAAGCACGTTATCACGTTGCCTAAACGCCTTATTAAAAGCTTCTTGAAGGGTTATTTTGATGGGGATGGGGCAGCATATTTTCATCAAAAAGAAAAAAGATGTCTCACAAACATAAACTTCTACACAATTAACAGAGTAACAGCTAAAAGATTATGTCTGTTGCTGAAAAGAGTTGGAATCCGCAGCAAAATTTATTCAAGAAAAGTGAACGGCTCATTCAAAACTAAGAATGAGAGGTACAATATAGTTCGATTAAAATCACCTTGTGATAAACTGAAATTTATTGAAGAAATCGGGTCTAACCACCCTAAGAAGAAAGAAACTTTGCAGAAGATGAAAAGAGCGTTGAAGAAGAGCAAAGCCAAAAACTTGGAATATTCGCCGCTACATGTCAAGGAAATTATTAAAAAAACTTTGAGGGAAAACAACTTATGGATCCACAATTTGAATTTAGGTGGAAATTTTTGGAGAGTTCTAAACTCTGATATTCCAATGACGAAGTATCTACTTAGCAGGGTTGTTAAGAAGCTGGAGCGTGTTGTTGAGGAGAAAGCCCTACAACCAATAACATCCATATTAAATTCTGCATTCTGCGTGGAAAGAATTAAAGAAGTTCAGGAAATAAAATCAACCGAAGCCTACGTGTACGACATAACTGTCGAAAACTCCCACAATTTTATTCCAGAAGGTTCCATTGTTGTTAGTAACTGTCACGACGTAGGGCTGGCTTTGGGCTGCGGTGCGCACATGAGGGAACTCCGCCGGACAAGAAGTGGTGCCTTGACCGAAAATGACGCGGTTACATTACACGACATAGCTTATCATCAAGCCAAATACCAAGAAACACAAGATGAAACCTACATACGAAGAATCATACATCCCATAGAAACCGCACTAAAACACACTCCAAAAATTATTATACGAGACTCCGCTGTCAGCGCTGTCTGTCACGGAGCCAAGCTGACAGTTCCTGGCATCCTAGCGTTGGAAACAGGCATCCGACCAAAACAGACAGTTGTTATGTTCACACAAAAAGGAGAAGCAGTCGCCCTAGCTAAAGCCCTCGTGCCAAGCGACATACTTCTTGAAGTGGACCACGGCTTCGCCGCAAAAACCAAGTGTGTCCTCATGCCTCGAAACATCTACCCAAAAATGTGGCAAACCGGTGGCTTAGCATAACGAAACAGAACAAAAAACTCATAAACCATTGTTGTATGGAACAGCCAAAATCAAAACTGGTCATCATACACTGCAAGCTTAGAAACCGCTCCTTCCGCTTCGTAACCTCCTCCAGCGTATTCTCAAAAAAACGCATAGACTCAGCGGCATGTCTTCTCATCCAAACAATGGTTCTACCGGAAGAAGGAAAAATCTTGGATGTCGGCTGTGGATACGACCCGATAGGTTTAGCCGCAGCAAAACTTAACCCTAATCTACACGTGGTTATTACGGATGTAAACAAAGAGCTGTACGCCTAGCCGAGAAAAACATAAAACTGAACAAAATAACTAACGCAACGGTTAAACAAGGCTTACTTTACCAACCAGTAAAAAACATGAGATTCCAAGCAATATTCACCAACCCTCCAATAGCTCCAGCATGGAAAATAGTCACTGCGATAACCACAGAAGCCAAAAACACCTAAACAAAAACGTTGCACTGCAACTTGTAGTGAGGTCTAAAATGGTTGGAAAAAGACCCTTCATCCTCATGGAAGAAACTTTCGGAAACATAGAGATATTTGTAAGAAAAAGGCGGGTACCGCGTACTGCTTTCAAAAAACTAAAAAAGCCACCGCCTGCTACATCTCAGATAGTAAACTTAAGCCGGGGTCTCCTAGAGCTGCTAAACTCAAGCGGGAAATCCGGTAGGGAGCAGACCACCAATAACCGGTAGGGCTCAAGCCTGGAGCCTGCGTTAACGAGACAGCCTGTGGCCTTTCATAGGCCGCGTGGGTTCAAATCCCACCCCCGGCGCCAAACTCTGCAAATTACGTTTGAACTCTCGGTTTTCCACATCTATGGGTTCTAATAGCAAAGAGCATGTTCAAGTATCGGTTTAAAATATCGGCGTTTTGCCTCATTTTTTGCTCCTTTTCTGGTGTTGTCTGCAAAGTGGGCTTAGAATTTGTTTTAAATGGGGAGGGGAGGCTATTTTCGTCTTTTCCAGAGGATTATTGCTGTGGTGGCTGTTGCAAGGGTTATGGCTGCTATGGCTGCGCCTATTACCCACATTGGTGAAGCTTCTGCTGGGAGCACTGTTACGGTTATTGCGTGGGTGGCAGTGTTGCCTGCTGCGTCTTTGACGGTTAAGGTTACAGTGTATGTTGCTGGGTTCGTATAGGTGTGAGTTGGCGTTTTGCCTGTTCCGGTTGTTCCGTCTTCGAAGTCCCATTCATAGCTGACTATGCCAACGTTGTCGGATGAGCCGCCAGCGTCAAAGGTTACGGCGTTACCCACGTTGACCGTTTGGTCTTGTCCTGCGTTGGCTACTGGCTTTGTTATGTCGAGCATGGTGATAATGATTGTGTCGGTTGCGTGGTTGGCTGCGGCGTCTAGTTTTGAGTTTCGCCTTTCAGCACATTCTCCCTGGGGAGAGCACTGAGCATGGCAATGAGTTTGGATTTAATCTGTTTCTTAACGGGGATCAACAAATCACGTTGTTGCAAGCACTGAAGAAGCTGGAGAAGAAATGGAAGTTGATCAAGAAAGTAACCGTTTCTGAAACCGCTTATTATTATATATTGTGGCATCTATAAAGATAAATATTTATGGCTTTCCGTACCTTTCTATTATTGATGAATATGTTTAGCAGCGAAGCTGATAGGGCACTGAAGGATGCCGAAAGCCTATATGAAGAGTCAATAAAAGAGCTTAAAGCGAAGAAGATCAGGAAGGCGGCGGAGAACGCTTGGGCTGCAACTCTTAGGGCCACCAACGCTTTGATACTTTCGAAGACCGGGAAGTTACCTGAGTACGTCCCTGAAACAAGAAATCAACTTGAGGAACTGGCTCTGAAAGATCCAGAGATAGAGAAGCTGGTCGGCAGGTTTTACACAAGGGAAACCTTTCTACATGGCCACTGCTTCTACTTAGGAATATGCCCGCCTCGACCTGTAGAGCGACGAATCCGCGAGACAAAGCAGTATATCCAAGACGTTAAGAAACTGTATAAGTCTAAATAATGAAGGAAAATTTTCGGTTAGCAAGGAATTGTCATGTTTCGGATTGTGAAGATTGAAGATAAGGATCGACAGAATGTAATTGAACAATTAAAATCAGATTTGTTGCACAACCTCTTTGTTATCTATGACTTGTTACATGAAGCCGATAAGACGTCGATGTGCATGGCTTATGATACCGATAATTCGGCCAGAGGGCGTCTTCTAGTTTATAGAGGCTCTACAAACCTTATGGGAAGACTCGATGGAGAAAAGAAAGCCGCACGTGAACTTTTAAGGCTCTTCCCGAGCCAGAAGATGGTTCTTTTCTGCCCTCCATCTCTAGTGAAAGTTGTCAGAGAGAAAATCCCCCACGCAAATTTCTATCCGGAGTACCAGATGTACGTCGCGAAAGGTAGAGAACAACTTGTCACTCCGAACCTAGCTCAAAGGGTTGAGTCTAAGAGTGCATCGTTGCTTGCCGAGCTTTATTC
The DNA here is from genome assembly GCA_034660895.1 of Thermoproteota archaeon. Lineage (GTDB taxonomy): Archaea > Thermoproteota > Bathyarchaeia > Bathyarchaeales > JAYEKF01 > JAYEKF01. The sequence continues at coordinate 6,697 of JAYEKF010000066.1, forward strand.
AACTGGAAGCCCATCCACTTCTTTCTTATAGCTCTTGAATTCTCCGCCATAAACTCCGTCGAAGCCAGCTTTCTCTACATGCTTTGTGAACCCTTCTCCTTCCAAGATTTTTTTAAATTTCTCCACTTCCTTCCTGATAAAAACCAAATCACAGTCAACAGAGAACCTATGCCTTGTCAAACCGCTAACAGCAAAACCTCCGACCACAACAAAATCTAGTTTTGCTTCTGCCAATCTCTTGATTACCTTTAATATCTCATTCTCCCTTTCTATGAATTTCATCTTAAACACTAAAAGTTGGTTTTAGATTCTCTGTACGCTATCTTCAAGCCTAAATCGTACATCTCATCTAACATTTCCAACGCAGGTTCGTAAGAGAAGATGTTCTCCTTACAGAAATTTATGGTATCCCTTAATGAGTCAACGTGAAACCCTTCGACTTCTTCTGCCCTGAAATCTTCTTCGGGATACAAAACATAGAACAATCCGAACAATGTTTCTCTAATTGGCTGTTTCTCGATATGCAATCTTTGCTTTCTCGAACTTAAGAAACCCTTCCATTTTCTCAAATCACTCTTCATAACCTTCAAATGGATGGGATAAAAACCGAAGAATCTGTCAACTTGGTATCCACCTTTGGTCCAGAAGAAAACTGCGTCTGGTCCAGTTAAAGCGTACTTCATGTGAGCTTGGTTCAACAAATCATAAGCTTTGGTTACATTAATTCTTCTAGCCAAGTATTCTTCTGGAGAATTTACCTTATACTTGCCCCAACCAGACCTTTCTAACAAACCTTTTTTGGTCATGTCATGCAAAACCTTGTGGGGGTCAGGGCTGGCGAAGGTTGAAGAAAACTCCCTCACCGTGAATTCTTTCTTCCAGTTCACCAAGATGTTCCATAATTCGTAGTATGACATAAATATTACCATAGCGGTAATAGTTTAAATACTTGACGTTTTCCGTTAACCATTAAAAATTTACAAGGAGTTACTTAGATGACAGGACTGCAGTGACCGAGAGATAAACCGATAGATCGCAAGGTTGTTTTCAAAAATGGTTAAACAGAATTGATAGTAATGATGTCAAGTGGAGATGAATTCATCATCCTCGGTTTTTATGAGCTGAGTGTATTTCATCGTATCTCTTATGGGAGATTAAATCATGGAAAATAAACGTAAGAGCACAGGAAGAATCAAGCATAATCCTACAGGAAAAATGTTTGATGAAGTTAGTTACTTGGCCAATAACGGAACTTGCCATTACAAAATGCAACCAAAGCTTGAAAGTTTGGGTGAGGGAGAAATTGTCTTTGGCGGTCACTTTATTGATGGAAAATTGAATCACGCGGATATTCTCCGGAAAAACTACGGAAAACTGAAGAAAGTAGGGAGAATAAAAGACAAGAAGATATTGCTTTCGCACGTGTGTGTTTTCCACCAAGAAACAGAATAAGTATTATTATAAAGAAGTCAAATGTTAGTGAATTATCCAGTGTCCATCCGAGGTGATGGGATAAATAGCATGCGCATCCAATATTTCCCCTATTATGATGAGGAAATCCATAAGGAGATATTAACTCTTCTTTCACGTATGTTTTATCCATAGACATGAATCCGTTAATGCTGTTAAGACTTGATAATTTTAGATTTCACGAGTTTTCATTTAATTGGGAATGAGTTGTATGTGCCATTTACATTAGGAAGGTGACTGAATATCTTTAAATATTTAATGTGCCATTTAATTATAAAAGGTGACTTGAGTGTACTTGGAAGAATTCGCCAAAAGCTTGGAATTCGTGTGGAAAGGTAGCTTATTCACAGTTAAAGAAGCTGAAAGCTTGAACAAGCGTGCCAAAGAGTACTTGTATAGATTAGAGAAGACCGGTCGCGTAGAAAGGGTTTGTTGGGGATGGTACTTTTTGCCTACTGACGTAAAGGATCCGTGGGTTTTCTTAGTGAAGGATAAAGGCTTTAAAGTCTTGATAAAGCAAACGGCGTCAAGCTTTTGGAATTACGATTTTGTCCACAGGAACGTGTACAGGTTAGCAGTCGAAAGCCCTTCTTATAAGAAAGCCTTGGAAGAGCTCGCCAGAAAAAAGGGCTGGATTTTCGAGGTGGAACAACACGAGGATTTGAGAGAGAAATTCGATTATCAACCAATCGACGGTTTGTTCGTTGAAAATCCCAGTTCATGCATCGTAAACTGTATGGCTGACTGGTCTTTCTTAGACGCCTTCGCTACATTGTACTTCAGAAGGGATCATGTTCCTTTGAAGAGATTGAAGGAATTGGGAAGATGGAAAAGGATCTCTAAGACGAATGTAAGAGTGTGGGGTGCCATAAAATACGGCTGCAAATTGTTCAACGAATACTTGGATGAGAGAACCTTCAACGTGAGAGACACTCGTTTAGATAGGGAAGATGTGAAAGAACTGGTTGAGGAAGCTGTGGAGAAGATAGTTGAGTTTGCTTA
>JAYEKF010000067.1:0-8826 GCA_034660895.1 Thermoproteota archaeon
ACCCACACAACATCTCCAAATACAAAACCAAAAGCATAAACGTAACACCCGTGATGGACAACCCAATCAACAAACGAATTAACCGCTGCACACCAAGCTTCAGAAGAAAATAAACCAATGTACCCCCAACACCAACCAACGTTACAAAAACAACCGCATTAAACAAAGGCCCAAACCCAACCTCAGCAAACACCGTAACAGGCACTAATGACATTTCCGAATGCAAAAACAAAGCCGCACAAAACACCCCAACCAGCAAGCTTACAAAAACTGGAGCAACGTAAACCAAGCCAGCTTTAAACCCCGTTTCACTCACACTTACAACCTCAATCTTCCCGTAACCGCTCCAAAACCGTCAAGTAACACCTCTCACAAAAAACCGGTTGTTTTCGGTCAGTATCAAAAATACTATTAGAAAATGCACACTCATCACAGATAAATATCTCACAAAAATTCAAGATAGTTTAGATGTTGATGGTAACGTTATTTTCTTGGCGAATAATAGTAAAGTTTCTCCCCAAAATATCTCTTCCAACAAGGCTACGGCAAGCCAACACCGCCCTTCTTACATCTTCATCTTCTATTTCATCCACTTTATGATTTAGAACCCCAAGCTTCATACGTTTGTCGATAGTCCAATCCCCGTAAAATGATATAAAACGCAAAATTGCGTCTTCAATAACGTGAACATCACACTTTCCACCAATTCCATACGCTGGTTCAATTTTTGGCAGAACTGAATAATCCAGTTCAAGTATAAATGCATCACTATCTGACATTACGGTTAAAGAAGCTCCTGTGTCTAACTCAAACACAACCAGACGATTTGAAATTTTCAAGCTTTCACTAGATAGAAAAATTGGAAAAAGCATCTCTCCATCCTTTGTAACACGACCTTGAATTTTCATTGACATCCCTTTGAGGCTGTCTCAAATTGATGAGACCTAGTTTCTAATTAATGTGTAATATTAATTCTATTTTCTTTTTGCTTACGAAATCTATTGCTATATGATCAATAAATTTTCCGAACTGGCTCCGCAAAGTCTTTAACAACTTCGCAAGGTCTTTGTTATGACCAACGATTTCCCCTTGATTAACTGCCACGTACTCATCCGGATACTCACCTCTCAATTTATCTATTTGTTCGTTTAACCATGCCTTGTTTTCCAACAGCAAATTGGACCTTTGACTTAACAATTGCATATCTTCAGGCATTATGTTCAGCCCCTCATAATAAATATATGGTGATCGTAAATATTAAGATACCGATGTTCACATCTTAAGCATCTCACATAATCTCTCAAATTTGCTCCCCTCATTTCTCTCCATTTTAAATTCAAGATTTTCAACAAATAAAAACATTACGTAGAGGTTGCTTTTTGAATGTTAAGTAAAGTTATCGCTCAAATCTTTGGATAAACTTGATAAAGAAATCATGTTTCGTCCTTAAATTTAATCAGTTTTCCTGCAATTAGGATGCTCTTACATAATATGATGCCATAAAAAGTGGTATAACTTTCGCTATAACTAAAACTTCTAACACCCACTCGCAAACGTTGTCCCCATCCTTTATGAATCAGCTTCAACTTGTTCGAGCCAAAATAAAGGGGGAGCTTGCGGGGGGGGCACCACCATGCTATTTGAATTAAGCATTATTCGCGTTAGAACTTGATCCAGAGCAACTGTCTATTTGGATCCTAATAGAGATGTTTAGTGCGCGCGAACATCTTCGACAGAATTTGGAATTTTTTGTGTCAACCATTCCAATACTATTAGAAAAGAACATCACACACGATCTGTTGTCACAATGTTTCAACCCAAACGTATGACCAACCTCATGCACCGCCTCCTTCACCGCACGTTGCACAAGCAACATCTTGTTCGGCGGCTGCCCATAAAACGTAGGTCGAAGCCTATAGAGAGAAATAATCGCTGTTTTTCCAGGATTTTCCGCCTCTCCAAAAACAAAATTCAACCCATAAGCGTAAAGGTCAACGTCAGCCACCCCTAAAACACGATCCACCTCGATTCCTTCAGCAAATTGACGGATCATTCTCAACAAGATAGTTGAACAATACTGACGTCTTGCTCTATCATACCCATTCTCAGGTAACGACATAACTTTTTCAACAACGACGCATCTAACGCCGGGAAACCCCTTGCGTAACCCCCTTCGAACCCCTTGCAAGACATTAAAGTCCACACACCCGACAGGTAGAACAGCTACTTCCAACTGTGTTTCCTTCAAATAGTGTAGGCAGCCCCCGCCTTAGGCGCAACAGCTTTTAACCCGGTTTCTCGCCGTATCCACTTCGCAAACCGTTTACAATTTCCTTCCGCACCGTGCACTACATAAACAGTTGGATTTCCCTCCAAATTCTTCACTGTTTCCTGAAGTTCACCGGCTCCGCAATGAGATGAAAAATCGAAATGTTCAACCTGCGCTTTGATTTTCCGCATCCTCCCATCCATTACACAAACCCCTTTTTCTAGCAACTCCCTCCCCGGCGTTCCAGGAATTTGATAACTTACAAGAAAAACCCCGTTACGTGATTTGCCTCCTAACTTTGAAATGTAGAAAACAGCTGGACCACCCTTTAACATTCCAGCTGTGGATATGATTGCCCCTGGCTTTTTAGTGGCTAACTTACGGTCTTTTCTTCTTTTAACAAAAGTTGCAAGACGCATTGCATCTTTGAAAAGTTTTGGATCACGTAGGTAATCCATGTGGTTCATCATTATTCGGCTGACTTCTCGAATCATTCCATCTACTGTGACAGAGTATTTGAAATTATGAGCGGCGAGAACGCAGGCGATTTCCTGTGAACGTCCCACCGCGAAAGACGGAACCAAAACGGTTCCACCTCCCTCAACAATTTCAGTAACATGTTCCACAAACTTTTTTTCCAAGCTTGACCGATCAGAATGATCTTCATCTGCATAAGTGCTTTCCATAATCACCGCGTCAAGTTCTCCATAATCTGTATCTGCACGCTGTAAAAGCCGGGTGTTTACAGTGTTAAAGTCGCCTGTGTAGAGCACTCGTTTCCCGTCAGCTTCCACTAGAATTTGCGCGCTTCCAGGTATGTGCCCCGCGTTTAAAAGTTGGAAGCGGATATCTCCTACAGTGGTTGTTTCTCTAAAATTTAGGTGGACGCATTTTCTCATCATGGATTGCAACTCGATAAATTCGAAGGGAAGGTAGTAGCCGGAAAGGTGGATAAAATCTGAGATAAGCAGCTGAGCCAACTCAAATGTTAACGTGTTTCCATAAACTGGTTTTCCATTTTGAATGTGAAAGACGGGAACGGCGCCTGAATGGTCTAAATGACTATGTGTTAATATGACGCCGTCCACCTCGTTAGATGGAACATGCATAGGAAACCCTGGTTCATGGCTTAACATAACCCCGTAGTCCATCAAAAGTTGAACTTTTCTTGTTTTAACAGCTATCCCTACTCTTCCAACTTCCTTGACGCCGCCGAGAAATCTTATTTTGAATGAAACTATCTTCACCATCCATTACTGTTAAGTTATTTTTAACCGTTTATCACTATGTAGCATAAACCTTTTTTTTCGCACGTATGTTTAACCGTAGCAGCAATTTTGCCTTTCCATACATCACTGTCTTGAACTAGTATAATTTTTTCGTAGTTTGTCGCTTTAATGTAACCTGCAACTTCTTTGGCAACATATTCTATTGTTTTCGTGTCCAGCGGCGTTGCGATTTCATGTTGAGAAAGAGGAAAAACCTCGTCAAGTTCAATAGGTATAACTCCAAATGGAGCCGCATACGTGCACACATGAACCTTCTGAACGTCACCTTCCAGTTTCTGCTGAAGGAAATTCAAAAATTTTTTGTGTTTTTTCGATTTATGGAAAGGTTTTGTTTCAACTTGCGGCAGCAAAACAAGGATACCCGCCTTTTCCGGCGGAAAATACCTCTCAGAAAGCCGTTTCCTGTAATGAACAACTTCTGGACGATGCAATCCAACGGAACTAAAAAAGAAAACCCCGCTTCTCTTCTTCACTGGACTTTGTTTCTCCAAGTAACTCTCATATTTCTTCAACATTTTTAACGCTCTAAACAACGCTGGATGGCTGTGCGCTCTCACCTCTAACTGTTCCCAGAGCCTCCCCTCAATAATTGCTTGTTTTATTCGCTTCACCTCAGCAAAACTAACGTAAAGATTATGCTCAGCCAAAAGTTTTTGTCTTTCATTCTTAGGCATTTCTGCCACATCCTTAGGGTCGTTTTTGACACACATGGGGCAAGAGCACGGGAAATACGTTAGTTCATTAAGCTTAGCAGTTCCATACTCAGTCATGTAACCGTCTTTCCTAGCGTATATGGCATAAGCAGCGGAGTCGAACGAGTCACATCCCAAAGCGACGGCTAAAGCAAACATAAAAGGGTGGCCAGCCCCGAAAAGATGGAGTGGACGTTGCAGCGGCAGATTCATTTTCGCCGTCATAACCATGTCAACAAGAACATCGAACATGTATTGCTCCATCACAGGTGTTGGACTTCCCAGCGCATGTACTTGAAAAGGAAGCTTCCCCATCTTTCTTGCACATTCAGCAACAAGATCGAAGTATTTTCCCCCTTGAACCGGACCAATCCAAATAATATCATCACGAGTCTTAATATTTGTAAACTGTTTTGCCCTTCGCAGAGTTTCATCAACCGTACGTTGCACATGTTCTTTGGACACTTTCCAACCAGTTGGCACATCTAACATCGTGCCAACATCGCTGTTTATTTCTTCTTGGTACAGCACAATTTCCTCCGGGTTGATTTCCACATCTCCGTACACAAGGTTTTGGTAGGCCCCTGAATCCGTCACAACCACACCATCAAAACCAAGGAGACGGTGTACTCCTCTTCGGATTGTTTCATCATGAAACCTTCTTTTTAGGATGTACGCGTTCGTCATTAAAGCGTTACAGTTAAATCTTTCATGCATATTTTTGGGTGAAACCGTTTGAATAGCTGGGTTTACAACAGGCAGCAAACAAGGGGTCTCAACTATTCCACTTTTAGTTTCTAATCTACCAATTCTACCAAGCAAGTCTCGGTTTCGAATTTCAAAACACACATTAAACCGCCAATTACACTTTAATATCTGCAAAGTATTTCCTTAATTATATCCGTTTAGGAACCTGTAAACATGGTTTGCACCGTTAAAATAAAGGAACATCCAAGCTTAAATAACCCTGTTTTAATCGAAGGGCTACCCGGCATAGGATTTGTTGCTAACATTACTGCGTTACACTTAATTCGGGAGCTAAACACAAAACTGCTCGCAGAAATACATTCCTCCTTCTTTCGAGACTTCACAATCACAGCTGAAAACGGCGCTCTCCGCTCCCCTGTTAACGAACTTTACTACTATAAAAGAAAAGATGGAGAACCCGACCTTTTAATTCTGTACGGCAACACACAAGCCTTAACCATGTTTGGACAATACGAACTTTGTGGACACATTTTAGACATTGCTGAAGAGCTAGGCTGCCGTTCTATTATAACTCTCGGCGGTTTAAAACGGGAAAAGGAAGTCGCATCTCCAAAACTGTATTGCGCAGCATCCGATCATGAAACTCTACAGAAAGCTGTAAACCTTGGAGCTGAAACCCTGCGGGGCGAAATTTTCGGCGCAGCTGGACTTCTTGTTGGACTTGGAAAACTGCGAGGGTTCAAAGGATTCTGCCTTCTCGCTGAAACTTCCGGCTTTTACCCCGACGCTTCAGCCGCTTACATGTTGTCAAAGGCTGTTTGTAACCTTTTGAATCTAAAAGTAGATTTAAGCAAGCTGGATAAAGCTGCAGAAAAAACTCACAGCATATTACAATCATTCGGTCTGACTGACCGCTCCATAAAGGAAAAGAGAGAAAAAAAATCAGAGTTTCGATGGTTCATTTAAGTCTTCATCTCCCTAATAAATTGCTCATAAACCCTCTGAACCCTTTCAGCAGCCGGCCCAATGCCCTCCACCACCCCTTCCTCAGTGACCTTAATTTTCTCCATAACCCACATGAAACCTTTATCTTCATACAGCTTAACCATCCTTGGAAAAACTTTTTCCAGCCGCTTAGCCAACGCGCCCAGATCGAAAGGTTTTTCCACCGCCAAAATTTGGGCGACGATGCTGCCGTTTAGGACCACTCGATGCAATGGTTTTCCTTTGTTATCCTTTGCGTCTGCGAGGCACAGACTTAACGTTTCTGGATAAATTCCTACGAGGGTTCCGTAATAGGTTTTGCCATCAGTGGTCATCACCGTAACTGTTTTGTCGAGCAGAGTGGTTACTTCTCCGAAAAACTTTCTTTGAGCCATCGACAATTTTCCGTACTCCCCACTGTGTTGTGATATTTGAAAAACTTAACTGTTTAGGTTTTGATGTGTCACAGCCTATTTTGTTAATTCTCTTTCTTCTATTTTCTGCTTTAAAATAAGAAAACGGTTTGATGGAACATCCCGATACACAACTACATTTGCTCCAATCCAACTGTTACAGCCAACCTTCACACCTGGCATGAACAAAGCGTTAATTCCTGTTTTAACTTGGTCGCCTAACACCGCTCCGAACTTTTTTCTTCCACTGTCTAAAATTTCATTCTTCACCTGCATTTTCACAGTTTTCTCGTCTAAGCGAAGATTAGCGACAACAGTTCCAGCTCCGAGGTTACAGTTTTCACCAACAACGCTGTCACCTACATATGAAAGATGGCCGATGTGTGTTCCGTCCATGATGATGCTGTTTTTTATTTCACATGCGTTCCCGATTCTAACATTTTTTCCCATGCTAGTGTAAGGTCGAATGAAACAGTTCGGTCCAACATCGCTACCCTCATCAATGAACACCGGCCCTTGGATGTAAGCTCCTGAACGAACTCTTGCTCTTTCAGCCACCACAACTGGACCTACAAGGTGGGCTCCGTATTCGATTTGACCATTAACTGCAGGTTCCACGCTTTTGAGCACACGACAATTTGCCTCAAGTAAGTCCCACATCCTTCCAATATCCAGCCACTCATCCTTTGAAATCCGAACACCCGAAATCAACCTTTTTTCTTTTAAAAAAAGAGAAAGAGAGTCAGTTATCTCCAATTCTCCCCTAGAAGACGGAAGGGTCTGCTCTATTTTTTCAAATATCTCCACAGAGAACACGTAGACCCCTGTATTTGCCAAGTTAGTGGACGCAGGTTCCATAGGAGGCTTTTCTAGAATTTCTGTCACGTGGGAGTCGTCAAGCTTTACCATGCCGTAGTGTTCGGGATGTTCAACTGGAACCACCGCCATAGTTGCTGCTGGACTCTCTTTTTTATGAACTTGAATCACATGTTTTACGACGTCAGAGGTGGTGAATACGTCGCCGTACAGCAATAAGAAGTCTTCTTTCACGTAGGGTTTAGCGAAACCAACTGCATCCGCGGTTCCTTTCATCTCATGTTGAGTAACATATTCAAGTTTCATTCCGTATTTTGAACCATCACCGAAAAATCGTTGAATTTTATCTTTCATAAAATGGACAACGATTAACGCTTCATGTATTCCTGCGTTTTTGATGGAGTTAAGAACATGCTCCAGAACGGGTTCCCCGCCGACGGGAATCAAATGTTTTGGGCGTGTAAAAGTTAAGGGGCGCAAGCGAACTCCTTCACCAGCAGCCAAAACAACCGCTTTCACACCATCACTCTCTAATCAACTTTTTAATCGTTTTTACGCTTTTTTTCATAATCTCTTTTACATCCCTTTCGGATGCAGCCTCTGCCGTAACACGTATCGTAGGCTCAGTTCCCGAAGGTCGTATTAGAACCCACCCGTTTTTCAACGCTAAACGCAAGCCGTCAACGGTTAACTCCCCTTTAATGTTGGAGAAAACAGACGGCAATACCTCCTTAATTTTCTTCATAAGCTTAAATTTAACCCTGTTAAGACAAGCCACATTCTCTCTAAGTATGGGGTACTGTGGAACCCCTGAGACAAAGGAGGACAAAGTCTTGTTTTCTTTTTCTAATATTTGAAGAAGTAAAACTGAGGAGAGGACGCCGTCAGGACAGTAATGATGTTGAGGGTGAATCCAAGCTCCGCATGGTTCACCGCCAAAAACTGCGTTACACCGTTTTACAGCTTCCGCAAGGTTAACATCACCAACTTTGGTTCTCACAACTTCCCCACCTTGTGATTCCACAACTTTTTCAAAACACATGGAAGTTTCCACGTTTGTGACAACTTTCCCCCCATGATTTTTCACGACATAAGCTGCGTAGGCAGCTAGAATCTGATCGAAAGGCGCAAACACCCCTTTTTCGTCCACCGCCGCCATTCTGTCACCGTCACCGTCGTAGCCAATTCCAATGTCGGCGTGTAACCGCCGCACTGTTTGAGATAAAGGCTGCAATGAATTGCTGTCAGGTAAAGACTTTCTTGCCGGGAAGGAACCGTCGGGTTGAGCGTTAATAGCGGTTACTTTGCATCCTAGTTCGCGGAAAATTTTTGGTGCGATGTAACAGGCAGCTCCGCATCCTGGATCTAACACAACATGCCACTGTTTTCGCAGCCGTACTGTTCTCTTAATCATTTCTACGTAATAATGTGTTGCTTCTAGAGTTGTGGCTTTTCCGATGTTTCTCCAAGCAGCTCTGCTCAAACGGCCTTTTCCGATTATTTCTTCAATTTTGTTTTGTTGTTTTTGGTTGTACGGCGTACTGTCCTGGTTGAATATTTTGATTCCATTATATTCTGGTGGGTTGTGAGACGCTGTAATCATCACTCCACATTTGGCTCTCAGTTTTTTGGTGAGAAACGCAAGAACTGGGGTG
>JAYEKF010000068.1:0-8697 GCA_034660895.1 Thermoproteota archaeon
TTGCTTTACAAGTATTTTAATGATGCTGGTTCATTGTTGCTTTTGGTTTGGAAGGCAAAACTCTTTAAGTTTCATAGCAGAACTGCATAACCTAGGAGGGAAACAAATTGGAAGAAGACTTAGCGTTACTTGCCGTTGATTTTGCTGGTGAACTTGGTGCAGAGTATGTGGATGCACGGTTGGAGTCCCATTTTAATGAGCTTATTACGGTGGCTAATGGAAAAATTCAGCGTGCGGTGGTTAACAGGAAGCGTGGAATTGGCGTTCGAACGTTGGTTAACGGAGCTTGGGGCTTTCAATCCACAACGGATTTAACGGAAAGCGGCGTAAAAAGGGCGACTGAAATCGCGTTTAAGGTGGCGAAAGCGTCCAGTCAACATGTGCCAACGCCGGTAAAGTTGGCGCCAATCAAGGTTTATCAGGATTCGTATGCCACGAAAGCGGAGGTAGATTTAGAAGATATTGCTTTCGAAGACAAGTTAAAGGACGTGACGAGTTGGGAGAAGGCGCTTCATGTTTCGGAGAATGTGGTTCGTGGACTTGCTGATTACACCGGGCTGAAAATTAACAAGTTGTTTGTGAATAGTGAGGGAGCGAACATCAAGTTTTTCAACACGCTAGTTTGGGTGGACTTGAAAGCGGACACCAAGAGAGGTGACGTGAATCAGTTTTATGAAAGGGTTGTAGGACACTCTGGAGGATACGAGGTTTTCAAGAAAGAGGACATGGAGAGGTTTCCAAGGGAGATTGGGCAGAAGGCGGAAAGTCTCTTAGATGCGAAACCAGCTAAGAGAGAAAAGGATGCGACTGTGGTTTTAGACCACGATTACGTGGCGTTGTTAGTTCATGAAATAGTTGGGCATCCCAGCGAAGCTGACCGTGTTTTAGGTCGGGAGGCTGCTTGGGCTGGAACCACTTGGTGGGCTGGAAAAATCGGGGATAAAATTGGTTCAGACAATCTCACAGCGTATGACGACCCAACTGTTCCAAAAACATTAGGTTACTACCTCTACGACGATGAGGGGGTGAAGGCTGAAAGGAAGGTGCTCATCGAAAATGGGGTGTTGAAGGGGCATATGCAAAGTCGGGAAACAGCCTTTATTTTTGGTGTGGAGCCAAACGCTGGCATGCGCGGTATCACGTTTGAGTACATTCCTCTTATCCGCATGTCAAACACGTTTTTCGGGTCAGGAGACTGGAGCAAAGAGGAGTTGATTGAAGAAACAAAACAAGGATACCTCATCTCATGTATGAAGTATCCTTCCATCGACGACCAACGATTTAACTGGACAATCAGTGCTCAAGAGGGATACAAAATCGAAAATGGAGAGTTAACCACTCATCTCCGCGATGTTGCGTTAACTTCGATAGCGCCGAAGTTTTTCAAAAGCATCGACGCGGTTACTGAGAAATCGGCGATTGTGCCTTTACTTGGATGTGGAAAAGGCGACCCGATGCAATCGTTGTACGTCGGAAACGGAGGTCCATACATGCGGGGAGTTGCAAATATTTTGGGGGTAGAATAAATGTCGAAAGTAGAGGATTTAAAAAGTGTAGGAGAAAACGTGTTAAACATCGCAGCGCAGAAGGGAGCCGACGAAGCTGAAGCTTATCTTGTTTCTAATCAAGTTCTCACGGTGCGACTTGTTAACAACGCTGTTTTCGAAGCTAAAGGTGTACATGACATAGGCGTTGGAGTGCGAGTGCTAAAAGAAAACGGGTTAGGCTTTAGCTCCACAGCCGAGCTTTCACCTAAGGCACTAGAGAAGGTAGTAGCAACTGCAATGGACGCTTCGAAAGTCAGGAAACTTCCCTTCAAGTATTCATTTCCACAGCCGGTTCAGCCGCAGACGGTTGAAGGCGTTTTCGACGAAAAGTTAGCGCAACTTCCCCCGGAGGATGCAGTGGACTTGGCGTACAAAATGGTGGAGGAGTCTAAGGCGTATAACCCAAAAATCGAGGACAACGCTGGAGCACTTAACCTTGTGGAATATCACACTATTATTATGAACTCGCATGGTTTGTCCGCCTCTAACAAGGGAACATTTTTCGAGGCAAGCCTCAACGCAACAGCAAAGGAAGCTGGGACAACATCGGAGGGTTCTGAGGCGAAAGCTGGAAGAAACTTAAATGAATTCAACCCTGCTGAAATCGGTCGTTCCGCCGCTGAGATGGCGGTTTCAGGATTAAAACCGAAAGGGCTGAAGGAAGGCACCTACACGATTATTTTAGACCCGGAGCCCACTGCAGGCGTAGCTGCACACATCAGCATGCTTGTTAGCCCCTTAGTGGCGAAGCTGTACTATCCGCTCTTCTTAGACAAAATGGATGCACAAGTTGGCAGCTCAATTCTAACGGTGGTTGACGACCCCCTCATGCCGAGGGGAGTTGGCTCCACACCCGTAGACGACGAAGGGACACCATCAAAGAAAACTGTGATTATGAAAAACGGTGTTTTGAAGGCATTTGTCTACGACACCTTTTACGGAGCTGTAGAAAAGAAAGAAACCACAGGAAATGCTCAACGCGCAGCTTTCGCTGTCGGCGTCAGCTCGTTCCCAGGCAAAAACTACAATGGAGAGCCCATTCCGTTTCCTTTCAATCCGTACGTTCAACCCGGCGGCTGGAAAAGAGATGAAATCATCAAAGACACGATGGACGGGTTGCTGGTTCGACGTTTCCACTATTCACGGTTGACAAATCCAACTCGCGGCGACTTCACAAGCGTTTTACGCATGGGCTTATACAACGTGAAAAACGGTGAAGTTGTGGGCGCCGTAAAAAAGTCCAGGCTTCTCGACAACTTGCTCGACATGCTTAAAAACGTGGACGCCGTTTCCGACACGCTTGTTGTTGGAGGAAGCTGGGGAAACTATCTACACACACCAGTTATCAGAACCAAAGCGTACGTGACACCGGTGGAATAAACCACTTCTCCATCTTTTTTTTATTCTTAAAAAGGAAACAATGTTAGCTGGGGCTGTCCATAACGCTTTTACACGAGGATTCTGCTGTACTACCATGGCTTCGAGGTTTGGTTAAACTTGGAAAATCGGTCAGAAAACGCTTTCAATCTACTGTTCAAGCCTATCCTTAGGTTGATTGAGCAGAAAGGATTTTCAGCCCCAACCGAACCTCAAGAAAAAGCCATACCGAAAATTTTGGAAGGAAAAAACGTTCTCTTAATAGCGCCAACAGCTACTGGAAAAACCGAAGCAGCTGTACTGCCAATTTTGAACATGCTGATTCAAATGCCGAGGAGGCTGCCGGGAATTAAAGTTCTATATGTGACGCCTCTCCGAGCTTTAAACCGTGACATGCTGGAGCGTTTACAATGGTGGTGCAACAACTTAGACGTTAAACTAGCAGTGCGACACGGAGATACTGGTAAACGTGAACGCGTTAGACAGGCGAGAAGCCCACCAGACGTGTTAATTACCACGCCGGAAACCCTGCAGGCTATTCTACCCGGCCGGTTGATGCGTCAGCATCTACAAAAAGTGAGGTGGGTGGTTGTGGACGAGGTGCATGAAATGGCTGATAACAAACGGGGAAGTCAACTGTCCTTAGCTTTGGAGAGGCTACGGTGGGTGGTTGGAAGGAAATTTCAAATAATCGGTTTATCCGCCACTATTGGTAGTCCAAAAAAGGTAGCTCAGTTTCTTGTGGGCAACGGGCGAAACGTGGAAATCGTGAAGGTTCCCGTGGCTAGGCTCATAAGGTTGAAGGTTCTCTTTCCAAAGCCAGCCTCCGAAGACTACAAGTTAGCTTCCACGCTTTTCACACATCCCGAAGTAGCCGCTAGACTCCGCATCATTCGGGAGCACTTAGAAAAACATAAGTCCGCACTTCTTTTCACGAACACACGTTCCATTTCGGAAGTTCTAGCCAGCCGATTCAAAGTTTGGGACATAAACTTCCCAGTTTCCATCCACCATGGCTCGTTGGCTAAGCCTTCCAGAGTTGCGGCGGAACGGGGACTAAAAAACGGCGAGTTGAAAGGATTGGTTTGCACAAGCTCGCTGGAGTTGGGTATTGATGTAGGTCGAATCGACTTCGTAATACAATACATGAGTCCAAGACAAGTAACACGTATTATTCAACGTGTGGGCCGAAGTGGGCATAGAATAGGACGTATAGCTGAAGGGCTCATCATCACAATGGACTCAGATGACACGTTAGAAGCCATGGTTATCGCCCGCAGAGCATCCAAGGAAGATTTGGAGCCAGTAACCGTTCCGCCTAAGCCTTACGATGCGCTAGCGCATCAAATCGCCGGCTTGTTAATGAAGAAGAAACGTTGGTACTTCTACGAAATCTACGACCTCTTCAAGAATGCCTATCCCTACACTGAGCTAACCGTGGAGGATGTGAAGAAAATAATGACATACATGCACTCCCGTTTTCCACGATTGGCGTGGGTTTCCTTTGAAGACACGCTTGCCATAAAACCACGCCGAACTAAAGCACTGTACGAATACTACTTTGACAATCTTTCCATGATTCCATACGAAAAACAATACCTAGTGATAGACGACACATCAGATTCCGCTGTGGGCATCCTAGATGAAGCGTTCATGGCAGAATATGGAAAACCCGGCGTCAAATTTATCATCCGCGGAACCCCGTGGAAAATTATTCACGTATCTAGTGACAAAACCTATGTGAAACCTGTGGACGACCCAACCGGAGCCATACCAAGCTGGGTGGGAGAAGAGATACCTGTCCCTTTCGATGTGGCTCAAGAGGTTGGGTGGATACGAAGTTTTGTGGAAAAAAAAATCAAAGAAGCAGAAAGCTCTGACGAAATTGTTGCTGAGCTTGCGAAGAGGTATCCAGCGGAAGAAGACACAGTTGCACGGGCGTTAGTGGAAACCATTGAACACGTGAAGAAGGGATATCCTGCTCCCACAGATCAACGAATAATTTTAGAAAACTGGGAGGACTATGTTATCCTTCACGCTAACTTCGGGGCGCTTACAAACCGTGCTCTAGCTCAACTGGTCAGCCGCCTGTTATCTGAACGAACAGGCTACACGGTGGCTTTTCAACACGACCCTTATCGTATTCTTGTTCAAACAATGGGTGTAGCTGACGCAGACGGCGTTGCCGCATTGTTCAACGAAATGAAAGAAATGTCCGAATCAGCGGTTCGAAACTGTCTAACCGAAGCAACGGTGAGAACTGGACTTTTCAAGCGGCGTATGATTCATGTGGCTCGAAGGTTTGGAGCCCTAAGGAGATGGGTGGACTTCAGTAACATAAGTCTTCGAAGTTTAATGAAAAGTTTTGAGGGCACCGCCATTTATGATGAAGCGTTGAAAGAATGTTTCGTAAAAGACTTGGATGTAAAGCACACTTTTGAAGTTCTCAGTAAAGTCAGAAAAGGCGAAATTGAAATCAAAAAAGTGGAAACCGGCGGAGTTCCCACGCCGGTTGCGCAGGTTGGAATAGAACGAGTCAGCATGAAAACAGACCTCATCTCACCAGAGAAAATGCGGCTAATACTGATAAAGGCTGCTAGGGCGCGGTTGCTCAACGAAACACGCACCTTCGTTTGCACCAATTGCTGGGATTATTCAGAAATGATTAACATCCAAGACTTGCCGGACAAACCAGTATGCCCAGCATGCGGTTCAACTGCTCTTGGCGTGTTAGACCAACATGAAGAAAAAATTCGAATTCTTATAGAGAAGAAAGAGGAGAAACTCACTAAAAGCGAGAAAAAGATACAAAAACAAGCATCCAAAACAGCGCGGTTGATGTCGAAGTATGGCAAACCAGCTGCAGCGGCTCTGTGCGGCCGTGGGCTACGAACACCAGACGCAAAAAAAATTCTAGCCGAGGAAAATAAACTCACTGACCGTTTTTTCGAACTGATAATCAAAGCGGAAAAAGAAGCGTTGAAAAGAAAATTCTGGTGAATCCAGTTTAACCTTTCGTACTTCCCACAACTTTATAGCTTCTTAACTGCTTCGGAAATTCGACTTAGAGCTTTCTCTATGTTCTCTACGGAGTTGGCGAACGACAACCGCAAATATCCTTCACCATACTTTCCGAACGATGTCCCAGGTAAAACAGCTACCCCAGCTTCATTTAACAAGTGATCAGCAAACTCCTGAGAACTCATACCTACATCTTTCACGTTAGGAAACGCATAGAAAGTTGCGGAAGGCTTCTTGCAGGTTATGCCCTCAATTTTGTTTAATCCAGAAATGATGACTTCACGTCGGCGCTTAAACTCAGCAACCATCTTCGCAACAGCGTCTTGCGGTCCCCTCAACGCTTCAGCACCAGCTATTTGCGTAAAAGCGCAAGTGCAGGAATTGCAGTTAATCATCAACTGCGTAATCTTCTGAGCTAAATCCTTCCGCATAACGCCGTAACCAAGTCGCCATCCAGTCATAGCGTAAGTCTTAGAAAAACCGTTCAGCAAAATCGTTTTTTCCTTCACACTTGGAATTGAACTAATACTTTCAAACTTTCCTTCATACACAATACGGTCGTACATCTCATCTGATAGAACCAGCAAGTCATCCCGGTCCGCCACGCAGTCAGCAATCGCCTTCAAATCATCTCGGCTCACAACGCCGCCGGTTGGATTGCTCGGTGAGTTTAGAACAATCATCTTCGTCTTATCCGTAATCTTATCAACAACTTCGCTGGAATCGAATCCGAAATCCTTCTCCTCCCTAATCGGAATGGGCATAGCCTTGGCGCCAACAAAATTAATGACAGATTCAAAAATGGGATAACCCGGGTTTGGGTACATAACTTCCTCCCCAGCTTCCATACAGGCTAATGCGGCGAAAAACATGATGGGTTTTCCACCAGGCGTAACAACAACCTCATCTGGGTCAACATCGATGCCTCTACTCTCCGAAATGTATTCAGCTATGGCTTCTCTCAATTCTAAAATGCCCGAAGCGGCAACATAATGCGTGTATCCAGCCCGCAACGCCCTAATAGCAGCGTCTTTAATGTTCTTCGGTGTGTCAAAATCAGGCTCGCCGATTTCCAAATGAACAATTTCTTTTCCTTTTCTTTCAAGAGCCTTCGCCTTAGCAAGCACCTCAAAAGCAGTTTCGGTGCCCAACCTACTCATCCTTTCAGCAAACAACTTCAACCTTATCACCTTAAATGGAACTATTGATAAAGAAACAACAAGTATTTAACATTTACACAGTTGTTCCGTGAAGAAAAAAATATGGAATGTGTTTCAGCGCTTCACCAGCCCGGTTTTCTAACCTCCAGAACCTCATGGTTCACTAAGTTTGGAGGGGTCTCGCCCTTAAAGAAGGAAATCAAGTTCTCCGCAACCATCTCAGCCATCCTCGACCTTGTCTCGTAGCTACCGCTGGAAATGTGAGGAGTCATAACCACATTATCAAGCTTAAACAATGGATTATCCACAGGTGTAGGCTCCTGCTCAAAAACATCCAAGCCAGCCCCAGCGATCTGTTCGTTCTTTAAAGCTTCATACAGCGCTTTCTCATCTATGACCGGTCCTCTAGAGTTATTTACTAAGCAAGCTGTCTTCTTCATCAACTTAAGTTTCTCCTCACGTATCAAATGATAAGTTGCTTTAAGCAACGGAACATGAACAGTGACAAAATCGGATTTCCGAAGTAAATCGTCAAGCTCCGTGTACTCCAAGCCTAACTCCTTTTCTAAGTTCGGCCTACGAATCACATCATAATAGAGAATCCTCATGTCAAAGCCCTTCGCCCTTTTCGCCATGGCAGCGCCTATTCTTCCAAGTCCTACAATGCCGATTGTGGCTCCATAAACATCTCTGCCCAACAACATGCTTGGGTGCCAACCAACCTTCCACTTTCCAGAACGGACATACTTATCTGCTTCCACAACTCTCCGCGCTACAGCCATCAAAAGCGTCCAAGCAAAATCAGCGGTTGTTTCAGTTAGCACGCCCGGTGTGTTCGTTACGTAGATGCCTCTCTTCGTAGCTTCCTTCACATCTATGTTGTCATATCCAACGGCGAGCTGGGCCACTATTTTCAAGTTTGGCGAAGCGTCAAAAACTTCGCTGTCTATTTTATCCGACAAAAGCGAAGCGAGGGCGTCAACCTCAGCAGCCTTCTGAATAATCACTTTTTTGGGTGGGGGAGCATATTCAGGCCACACTTCAGCGTCAAATCGTTCCTTAATGGTTCGAAGCCCCCTTTCCGGGATTTCACGTGTTACAAACACTTTAGGTTTCTGCAATTCACATCACCTGTTAGTGTTTTCGGATTGTTATTATTAATATATTACATTTACGAATACGACGAAGTGAAGAAACAGCTAAAGCCAACTCCTTTAAGGGGTTAAAAAATGAGGATTAAAAATAAGGAAGTGTTATTGAACAACGCTGAATCGCCCTTATACCGGAAAGCTAGAAGCTTAGCTTTGAACGCTCTGGAAGCAGCTTTAGCGGCTGTTAACCCTAGAGACATATTCAAGTCGAAAGTTTCTTTGAAGGGAAACGTGTTCCGAGTTAACGGATACTCGTTTGACTTGAAAAAGTTTAGGAACGTCTACGTGGTTGGAGGCGGCAAAGCCAGCGGTTCAATGGCTGAAGCCCTAGAAGAGATTTTAGGCGACCACGTTACAACTGGAATGTTGAATGTTCCTCGTAGCAACCAGTACCATACTAGACGAATTAAACTTCAACCGGCAAGCCATCCAGTTCCGGAT
>JAYEKF010000069.1:0-8613 GCA_034660895.1 Thermoproteota archaeon
TCGTGAGGAGCACGTGTTGGACTCCGAATCTGTGGTTCAAGCAGTCTTGGTTCTTTCAGTGTCATCAGATATAAACGGAGTTACAGACTTCAGTTTTGACATAATCGTAACTGGAACAGAATACGCGTAAATCGCATAAAATTCTTTTTTTATTTCTTAATTTTGCGCGTTTGGGGTAGAATGAACCGTCGATATGGGAGGGGTTGTTGGGTTTCTGCAGAAATGTTGATGGATTCTGAATGCGTGAGCTTCTTTAGATGTGATGCGCTGGGAGGGTGGTTGTGGATTTGCCCTACCCTACCCCCCTACGTTTTGCGGTCAGCTTGTTTTTTGTTGGTTTTTGGTAACAGCTTTTAAAAGGGGTTTAGGTTGCGTATAGTAATGGTTAGGAAAGGTGTGTTGAGGTGTGGAATGGTTTTTTTAGGTGGGTGCGGCTGTGCCGTTAACTAGAGAGGAATTGTTTCCTGCTAGGGTTCAGAGGTACAATCGTGTTCAGATTCCTGTTTTGGTGAGGTGGAGGTACAAGTTGGAGGCAGGTGAGGTTTTGCATGTGAGGGTGAAAAACCCTGCGATATATGATAGTGAGGAGTTTCCTGCTAGGGTTCTGAAGGGTGGACGGATTACTATTCCGAAGCTTGTGGTGGAGCTGCTTGAGGTTTCGGCTGGAGACGTTGTTTACGTGACGTTGTACGCGGAGAAGCCCCCCGAAGAAGAAGAGGACTAGAGTGGCTGGTCGATTTTAGGATGGTTTAGTGATTTTTTGATTCGAGCTCTATGATTAGTTTGGCGTATTCTTCCGCGGTTAGGCGCCATCCAATCGAAATCATTCTGTTTATCGATTTTTTGACCTGTTTTTTGTTGGGTTTTCCTTTGCGCACGCGACCGACTGTTTTGTGTTCCGCTTTTTAAACTTCTATGGTTTTCCAGAAAAAGAAAGGGAAGGTGTGATTTTATAGTTCGAAGTCGCCTTGGAGGTTGTCGTATAGCTGCGGTTGCGAGTTAGGCTGCTGAGCCACCACGTATGGATAGGCATATGTATGCGCTGTTTCCACCGAATATGCATTGTTGTCCAGTAAGCCTTCGTCAACGAAGTAGTAACCCCATAATGTATTGCCAAGCGTAAGGTAGTCCCAGCCATACTGGTCTGCTTTGCATGCGGAAGCGATGACTCTGCCGGTGCCTTGCAAGTCATCATCGTCGTCGAACATGCCGCCGGAGTAGCATGAACCAAACATTAAGGCGAATTTGGTGCTTTCAATGGCTGCAAACTTTTGTCTGAACCAGCCGTCTGGTAAGCCGTAGAGATCGTGAGTGACAATCATTTCATCGTAGCTGTCAGATTCAATGTCGTCATCCCAATTGTCGCTGTCTGGCGCTCTATAGCCATGTCCGCTGTAGAAGAACACAACTTCATCGCTAGCCTTCTCGTTTGCGATAAGCCAGTCAATTGCATCTACTATTGCGTGTGCTTTTGCCCTTCGATTGAGAAGAACTTTAATGTTATCGCTGGGGTATCCAGACTCTAATAGTTCCTGCTTCATCTCCTTAGCATCTTCGTCTGGGTGCCAAAGGTCATTGTTCCTTCCCTGATAGTCCGCGATGCCTATAACAACAGCCCAACGATTAGGCTGTGGAGCGCCGATGTAAACTGTGTTTATATCCTGTTTTGACCTGCCCCTTTTGTCTGTAACTAGAGCTGTCAGCTTGTACGTTCCGTCTGTCCCTACAGTCCAATCATAGTAGTAGTGGGCTCCATCCCAGTTTGAGGTTATGTCAGTCCATCCCATTGATTCAGGTCCATCAATTTTTAGTTCAACCTTTGCAATTCCAAATTTGGTATAAGCGCTTACCAGAACTGTGTGAGTTCCTTGTGAAAGTGTGGCGCCATCTCCTGGGTGGACTATGTCAATTCGTAGAGGTGCCCCTCTCATTGGTTGAGTTTTTCCGACGGAGGGAGCTAATGGTTTAACTTTGCCGCTTAGTTCAAGACGGTTGTTTATCGATTGTGGCACAGCAAGAACGGGTGAAACGCTGCTAACCGCTAACAACACCAGAAACGCTAAAAGGATGGTTTCTTTCTTCATAGCAGTTCTCCCAGTCTAAAACAGATTAACTGAGAAATAACATTTACGGAGAAAACTTCTATTTTCATCCATGCATGTTATGCGCGTGCACTTTGTTTGCGCCTTTTTTCTTTTAAATAGAAGGTTTAAGCCTTATACATAAGTGTGAGCACTGGGTAACGACGGTTTGCCGTTTTTTTGTTGGTTTTCGGCTTGAATGCCGTCGATACGGGGGTTCTCGATTTTTCGTAAGATCTTTGCGCGCGACTAGAAGAGCGTTACATCATAAGTTTTTCTTTCTTTGCCTTTTTGATAAAGTTACAAGTAAGTTGCGGGCGTGCTTTTGTTCTTCAATGGATTTTATCTTTAAGAGCTTTGCCTTTACGGCATCTGTGAAAAGTTTTTCGCCTGTTTTAGTCCTTATAATGGCTATTGACCAACCTCTTAATCCTAGTCCTCCGACTGAAATGTCGGCAAGTTCCGCAGAGAAATCTGTGCATGTCCTGCAACTTCTTCGGATGTAGGGTTTGACTTTTTCTAATGATGCTACTTTTGTTTCACCAGACTTCATTGTTAACAGAACTTTCTTTTTGATGTTTATTTTACTTATGTTACTTGGGTTAACATGTAGTTTTCCTTTGATGTATTTTTCCACTAGTCCTTCGTAGTGGAAGCTGCCGCTGCACATCAGTCCTATCGCTAATTCTAGTTTTTCGACGTAGTCTTTTAGTGGTATCATTTGAATTCTTCTGATCGCTTCTATTTGACAGGGGGTGCCGACAAACGCCAGTTTTTTCCTGTTTTGTTCAATACCTTTTTGAAATGCTAGCAGGTTTGGAGAATAGAAATATTTTGTTCCAGCCGATTGCAAAATCTGCAGTGGTGTTGTAGCCATGTTTGGGATGGGGTGGAGGGGTTTGCCCTTTTTTGCTCTGGATACTGCAGCGCCGTCAACCCTTTTATTCTTTAAAGCGAATGTGAGAAGAGTTGTTACAACCCCTCCATCCTGAGACGCCTTTAGTATTTTTTTATCTGTTGATTTGGCCACAACTATCTGCTGGTAGACGCCGAATTCTTCTTCGGGCTTCCTTTTCCTTCCGTAAACAAAATTTTCTAGAGCAGAGTGCGATGGGTTGTATTGTGGACAAACTTGAGAACAGATTCCACAAGCTTTGCACTCACTTGTGATTTCGGGTTTTCCTCTAACATATTCTAAGCAGTCGAATGGGCACGTAATAACACATGCAGCACAGCCGATACACTTCTCAGGGAGGACAAATTTCCCTAATGTTTCTTCAAAACTTAGTTTTGATTTTTCAGTCACACTTTTCCTCCGTGAACTAAACATTACAAGTTTGTAGGCACATATTATATGTCTCTTGTCAAACGAAGTATTGAGGAGTATAGATGATTCAGATAATTGGACTGGAAGGCCTTCCTATAATAAAGGAAGGAGACGATTTAGCTGAACTTATTTGTAGAAGCGCTGAACAACAAGGAATTCACATCGAAGACGGGGATACCATAGTGGTCACACATGTTGTTGTTTCTCGTGCTGAAGGAAGCGTGGTGAACCTTGACGAGGTGAAGCCTTCAGAGTTTGCGAAAAATCTGGGTCAGCGACTTGGAAAGGATCCAGCCTTGATTGAGGTTGTTCTTCGTCAGTCAAAAAGTATTGTTCGAATGGGAGATGGAAACATAATCACAGAAACCATGCAGGGGTTTGTTTGTGCAAACTCTGGGGTGGATAGATCTAATGTTCCAGGGAAAAGGAATGTAGCTGTATTACCCATGAATCCTGACCGTTCGGCGCGGAGAATCAGGAAAAAAATAAGGAAGCTTACGGGAAAAGACGTTGCAGTTGTTATCTCTGATACTCACGGTCGACCCTTACGCGACGGCGAGATCAACGTGGCTATAGGATTAGCGGGAATAGAGCCTATTAGAAATCGAAGGGGAGAAAAGGACCTGTTCGGTTACTTCTTAAAAGTCAAAAGAACAGCAATTGCGGATGAGCTAGCTTCAGCGGCCGAATTAGTTATTGGACAAGCTGACGAAGGAATCCCTGTTGCAATAATCCGTGGGTACATGTATCCGAAATCGGAAAAAGCAAGGGCGACAAAATTGATCAGACCAAAAGCGAAGGATTTATTCATTTAGCAAGTTTGAGAGATGTTCTTTGAACAACCACATCGTACAGGAAAAATCCGAGAAGTATACTTATCAAACCTTGAACAACATTGAAAGCTAAAATTAAGGGACTAATCATGATTACCGCAAGCTGAGGAACCGTGTAGTATAAAGGAAGAACCACCAAATTTGCGAAAAACATGATTATACATCGCAATGAAACGCCGAGGATTAACGATGAAGCTTTCGCGAATTTTGCTGACGTTTTGAAACATTTGAAACTTAATGCCATTCCCAAAATTGTGGAGAGCTCCGCCAGAGCCTTCATTGAAGCACCGACGAGATCGCCGCTGCGTAAGAAAATTGCAAAAAAAGCAATTGTTGATGTAATTATTCCGGAGGGTAATTCGAAAAGCAACCATGAAAGCACTAACGGAACTCCGGTGAAATCAAACTTTAGGTATGGAAGCCAAGGGAAAGGAATCTTTAATCCGGAATATTTCATGGAGTAATCAAAAATGACTACCAAGGCGCCGAGAACAGCCGTGCCAGCAACATCTGTCGCGTCTCTTTTCAAAAAGTTCATTGAGCTTGGAGTATGTTTCGACGGGCTATTTAAAACCTGCAAAAATGTTAAAGTTGGTCAGAAAGGCTGGAATACACGCATAATAACTGTGATCATGAAGCCTGTTCCCAATGCTAACGCTACGAGTCTTAACCGTTTCTTTTCTATCACGATGTTTCCGGAGTACCCGGTTGAAGAGGATAGTAGTTCAGAGGTTATTAGGAGAATAATCGCTGTGACAGCGAGCCACAGACTTACGTCTGACATAGACAATGGGAAATTCATTTTTTAGCCTTCTATGAAACGGTACCAAACTTCGATTGTCTGTCCGTCTGGAGATGTTTTGTCTCGGTGAATTGTAACTATTTTTCCTGTGGTTTTGGCTATTGCGCATGTTATGGCGCTTACGAGGGGGGATCCTAGAGAATGAACGCTTTGCAGGTTTTTTTCTCTGCTGTAGAGGTTTTTGTATGTGGAGTCGAAGATTTTTAGGTGAACTTGATTTTTTTCGGTTTTCATTTGGATTTCTTTTGCTAATTGGAAGTTTTCAAGAATTAGTTGGGGAAGGCTGTCGCATAAGTCGCTGAGCTGTAGTTTTGTGATATCTGTTGTTAGTTCCTTTTCAAATTGGGTTAGAAGACCTAGACCTGGTGGAGCCACGCATATTCCTTTTGGATTTTTTAGTAGAAACTTGCTTTTCGCCATTTTTTCTATGGAGGGCATACTAGGACCAGTGTCTGCAGAAATGAACACTATCATGTTTTTGAGGCCTTTAAGATGTTCTGGCAGGTAAACTTCCTTTGGGTATGGTGGTATGTAGTAGCTTTTGCCTTTGTATTTTAAGTCTTTGAGTATTCTGTCGATTGTGGAGTATGATGCACGTGCGGTGGAGTTTAGAAGGCTGCTTTTGACGTATCTTATGGGTCTAACGAAGAAGAAGAGGGCGCCCCAAAAAGTTAAACCTAATCCGATGAAGGCTAAGACTTGCGAGTTGTTGAGTATTGAGAAGATAAGCGACAGAGCGCCTGGAACCATGAACACTATGCCAATTTTACCAGAAGGGATACCCCTTGCTTTTTTGAATTCAAGCTTTAAGTCTTCAACTTCTGCTTGCAGCTGTTTGATTCTTTCTATTAAATACTCTGTAGTTGTTGGTTCCACTAGTTTATCCTCTGTGTCTTCTGTTGTTCTTTGTGTTTTTTCAGAGCACATGTCCTTCATGAAGAAATAACGTCGGTTGTCTTTTAAGGTTTCTAGATGATTAATATTTAGTTTTCCATATTAGTCTAGGTCTGTTTCTGACAGTGGCTATGTTCTTTTCTATGAATCCGTATTTTTCTAAGCTGTTCAACGTGTTTTGTAGCTTATTAAACTTCAGGGGCTTCCGTGTTTTTCTTTTGATAGCTGCGTTAATTTCTCTTGTTTCCATCGCCTTCTTTTCTTTGGCTAGGTCTAAGATTGTTTTAAGCACGAGTTTCTCTTCTGCAGGAGCAAAATTGTTGAAGATTTTTAGGTTATTTATTTTTTTTCTCCATTCACTTGAGTATTGCGCTGTCTTTGTGAATATCACGAAAGCTATTGACAAGGCCAACAGTAATTGTTGTGCGGGAACCCCGAGGGAAACTAGAGACTGGTTTTTTAATGGTTCCCAATAAGACGCAATCTGTTGTCCAAAAGTTAAGAGTTCATGTTCAAATTGTTTATAGTTTGTTGGGTTTTGCGTTAGAATTATCAAGCTTATTCTAACATATTTTTGTTCCACTGTAATTCCGATGTGGAATGTTGCTTTTTCATACCAATAAAGAGTGATTTGAGTGTAATTCTGTGGGCTTTCAAAGACTAGATAGCGAGCTATTAAGGGGACATCTTCTAGGAGTTGTGTATCTTTTGAATCTAATACTGATACTAGAGGGTATTGTCCCTGAGCAGTTTGCCATGCCACTAAACATACTTCCCAGCTGTGAAGATTTGAAATGCTGTTTGCGACGCCCACGTCTACGTAAACTATTGCGTTTGACTTGTTAGTTGGAAAGTAAGCATACATCAGCGAAGCATCTTGATGCGCTATTTTTTCGTAGTTTTCATCTCGATAAAGAAACTTCAGCTGGTAACCTGAGATTTGGGGAAAAACGTTTGTTGCGTTCTCCCAGCTTGAATTTGATGTAACTTCGATAGGTCCTTGAGCGATAGCAAATGTAGGTGCACGAATGCTTAAAGTTACCATGGAGCAACCTAACAACAAGAGAAAAAGTTTCGCCCAAAATTTGTGAGAAATCCTTGAGTGAAACTGGTTCAGAAATTTACCGCAGTTTAAACAGAAGTTTTCAAAGTTTCTCAAGCTTGTTTCACATTTCGGGCATGTTGGCTGTTCTTGCGACGTGGATAAAATTTGTATCTTCAAAAGCTTTTCCGCTATAAAAAGAATAAGCAACATTCCGATGAAGACAAGCAGTAAGCCGGCAACGGTGTGAAACATGAACATGGCGGCTTCTTCGCCGAACCAGTATCCAACGGAAACAATCATTGTTATGCGGGTGATGTTCAAAATTTCAAACATGAAAAATCCTAGTACAAACACCCAAACCTTCTTTAAAACTGGAGCTGAAGTAACAAAGGCTAGAAAAGCGGCGAACATGGCGAAAGCTATCAGGGAGTATATTCCTGAGCAAGGTAGGTCGATCGTGAACGACAAAGACTGTTCTGCAGAAGTGGTGAGTGCTATCGTTGGGGGACCATAAGATGAAGATAATGTTACGGGTAATCGTAAAGTTTTCAGCAGGGTGTACGACGCTTGGGTGTTAAAGTTAGCCATAGCCCCGCCTATGGTGTACATGAATTCTGTGGGCGGTGGTGTTAGAAACAAAAGGAATAAGATTGGAAAAATCATCACGGTAAGTGCTTTTAAGTTGAACAAGATCAGCGTGACACCCATGATGAAAATGGGAAGAGAGAAAAGATGATATTGTAATACATAAAAGGTGTGGGAGCCATACCAGTAGAGAAGAAAAGCGATAAGACATAAAGTTACTCCGACTACTTCATCTAGATACTGCGTCTTCGTTTTTTTCCGAAGCTTCTCCAACGCAAGTGAAGCTTTAACCAAGTCTTTTTTTAGATAAAAGAGAAAGCCTGCGAAGAAAGGGATTAAAAGCACATGGCTGAGAGCTTCGCTTTGTAAAGCTTCGTTCACTAGAATTTCAAGGTCTTGCCCGTAAACAATCAAAACCAATAGGATTATCAAGGCAGCTGAAAGAACATGTTGATAATAGGTTTTTATGTTTGCAACTGCTTTATTCAGCAAATGCTGTATTTTTTCCATCAAAACTATCACCTATTTATTGAAGGCTTTTTGTTTTCGGCGACGTAAGTCAATAAGCAGTGTAGTAATCCAGTGAAAATCAGATGGTGAGGATGAAATTCTCTGTTGGCTAATGTTGCTTCTTCCTTTTCAATAAGAATCCTAGGCTAAGAAGCATTGCTAATGTTGCTCCTGCAGTGCCTAAAACTGGAATTTCAGGTGTAACATTGATAGATGATGCTCTTATCTTGATTATATCGCTTTCTTGACCCCGTAAGTGTCCTCCTGGCGCATAGAAAAAGACTTGCACACCCCAATCGCCGATTTCGTCTGGAATCTGGGTGTTGTTTGCGTAATAGATTGTAACTTCCGGATTGTCGTTAGCCCAGTTAATGATTTGTTGAGGGGCATTAGGGGGGACATCGGGAGTAGTGTATGGGCCGAAAACCGTAACGTTCTCGTCGAAGATCACATTTTCATCTGGATCCATCCATTTGAATTCCACCTTCTCGACTTCCGAATTGGTAGTTCCAGCCCATGCGGTAACAGTTTGACCG
>JAYEKF010000070.1:0-8494 GCA_034660895.1 Thermoproteota archaeon
TCTTTCACAGCAATGTCATCTAACATGATCTCAAGAGGGTGTTCCCTAGTGATTGTTAAGTTTTTATATTCTGATGGGGAGTATGGCGTTTTGTTTCCTGCGGCGGTGAATACACAGGCCTCTAACAGGGCGTTACCTACATAAGCCCATTTTGGTATCTCCAATTTGAAGAAAATGTGAATGAGAGGAGCATTCGGTTGCACTTGAAAGTTATCGATTTCATCGAAGGCAACTGGAACATTTAATTCGTCTCGAATAAGAAATGACAATGTTGTTGTCTTCGAAGTCATTGCAATGTTTTTTAGCACAAGCTTCACTCCTACATCTCCCCCCGTTCCAAATCTGCTTCGAGGCTGAAAATCCCCATCAATTGTCTCTAATGAAACAATTTGAACAATCCAGTCCACTTTGAATGTCAACTTATCCTGAACTGTTTCCCCGTAAATTTTCACTGAAGCAAGGGCAGTCCATACTCCAAAAACGATGGTTTCGGCGTTTTCGCAAGGCCAAGGTATTGTGAACACCCAGGAAGCAATACCGCTACCATTTGTCTTAGAAGAAGAAGTAAATGTGAAGTTTTTTATAGCGTTAATGGGGCCGAAAACTTGAAAGGAAACATAAACAGATTGTAGGGGCGATTTGTTGTACGTCGCATTAGCGTATAGGATTACTGTTTCTTGCGGTGCGAAGGCGTCGCCGGTTTGATTCAGACCTTTACCGTTATAAGGTGTTTTTTGAGTGTATAAGTCGATTATCAAGTCTGATGAGTTAATTTTGCTTGCGTTAGTGAGGACGATTGGTTGAATGGTTAAACCAGAAAGAATAAGCAACAGGCATACAGTGATTGTGTTGATTTTCTTAAGCATTTTCGGCGTCAGACACCTTTACAGTATTCTAATATTTTTCATGGTTTTTAATTAGATATTC
Organism: Thermoproteota archaeon; assembly: GCA_034660895.1. Classification (GTDB taxonomy): domain Archaea; phylum Thermoproteota; class Bathyarchaeia; order Bathyarchaeales; family JAYEKF01; genus JAYEKF01. Next base: position 928 of record JAYEKF010000070.1, read on the forward strand.
CGAAACGGACAATATTTTATGGAAGCAACTAGTAGGTTTAACTGAAAATTGTCGATTTGTTTTAACGCTAGATTTTACATAAAAAAAATGGGAGGGTTGAGGGTTTTTGTTTTACCCTTATTTATGGTAGTATTAGTCCGACTTTGGCTGTGCGTGTTGGACAGTAGGCGTGTCCGCCTTCTGAGGGTAGAGCGGTTAATGCGCTTACATAGATGGTTCCTTCGCCGAGGAACGCCCACTTCGGAACGTGTATCTCGGTTGAAAATGTAGCTGTTTCGTTGTTGCACCATGTTGTCACTCCACCCCACTCGGTGTCAAACATTACGAATCCGATGGGCACACCTAAGTCGTCGTAGACCACAACTGTGAAGACGACGTTGTACATCATCATGGCTTCTGTGGTGTATTTGAAGGTTATGTTCATCATCTCGCATGGTGAATATGCAGGTTCCTCAGTCCAAACGTCGATAACATCGATTATCCAGCCCACTTTGAATGGTAGTGTGTCGTTCGCAATCATTTTACGTACATCCACCGTTGTGATAACGTTCCAAGTTCCAAAGATTTCTTCTTCTGGGTCTTCGCATGGCCATGGAAGACCGAAGCACCACATGGCGATGCCAACATCATTGGTTAACGCCGTTCCAACGCTAACTAGTTCGCCGTGCGCGCCACGGATTTCGAAAACTACGTTCTTGCTTTGCACCGGCCAGCCATTATATTTTACCTCTGCGCAGACGCACACTGTCGCTTGAGGTTGGAACATGTCAGCAGGTACGTTTGGTCCTTTACCGCTGTACAAGTCGTCCCGACCGCAGATGTAAGCGTCGATCACTAAGCCTAAAGGCTTGAATGGCGATGTGAAGTAGCCGTCTTCAGTCTTGTGGTCAATGGGTTTCGCCTGGCAATCTGACAGATAAGTGGGGAAAAGCTTTAGCACGCAGCTTGGAGGCGGATAGGTGAGGCTTTCGTAGGTGACGTTGAAGGTGATTGTGCATAACGTTCCATCTCCATAAGGTGCTGTGTGAGGTCCTAGAAGCACGCAGGCAGCTGATACTTCACCCATGGATTCAAATGTTTCGTTTACGTACGGCGGACGATATACGTCCCCGAATTTCGGTACGAAGAATGTACCTGATGCACCTGCAAATCCACTAAGGAAATCGCCTTCTGTGACATCTAATGTGTCCAGCAGGGTGGTGTTGTAGTGTAGGTGAATTTCCCAGCCGCACATGTCAGTAGCATTGACTAATTCTTTGATGTTTATGTCCACGGTGACTGGTGTACCAAGTGCTCCAGTAGTGCTGGGTGGATCCACATAAATGGTTGGCGGTGGATACATCTTTCTCTCAATTTCGTATAAGCCATCATAGACATCAACGTGAATTTCGAAGCCAGCCTTTCCGCTGACGGCAACATCCACTAAGTTGAGCACGCAGCTCATGTTAGGCTCAGGGTAATACGGCTCGTAAATCACATGGAAATGAACGGTTACCAGCGTGAAGACACCGTAGACTTCCTCAGCTGGAGACAAAGCGGTGGTAGCCGTGTCATACCTCCCATGAGTAGCGTTGAAATCCCAAATCAACCCGCCGCCAACATCAGCCCAGTTTGAACCCCAATCAGCCGGCCGATAAACGTCGCAGCCAGTAGCGTTAATGAGGGCGCTATCCCAATAGAACTTGAACGCGTAGCCGAACATTCCGTGGCCGCCTTCTCCCTCTGTACAGTTGACTTTTACGCTGATGTCGAACGTTTCAGATACGTGGTCGCCTTTGTAGTAGGGTGGGTCTACCTTAACCCAGTTGGGATAAGTGTTTGCTTTTACTGTCGGCGCTAGAACAGTCATTATGCTCAAAGCGAGCAATGCAATAGTAGCGATTGATAATAGCTTCTTTCTATACATTTCTTGTTTCTTCTCCCTTCTCCTTTTTCCTCTTTTGCACGTAAATAATAATAATAGTGTTCATTTAAAGTTTTCTGAAACTATCTTCTATAGGTCACAGAATTCACAAAAAACAGGAGACCACAAACTCAACTAACACGAAACATGTAAAAAAAAAGGGAGGATTGTGGTGTTTTATGGGTGTGTTTAGTCGTAGTAGGTTCCGACCATGGTTAGGTCGGGTAGGTATATCCAACCGTTGTTGTCTATGTCTGCGCATGGAGCCCAGTTGGCGTCGCCCGGCCTGGAGTCCCAAGCGGAGCCGATTATGGTTAGATCGAACAGGTCGACCTTGTAGTCGAAGTTTACGTCAGCTTTGTAGCCTTTCCAGTAGTGGTAGTAGTAGCTGCCTGGGTAGATCGGGTTGTTGTACCAGCCTTCCATCCAGTCTCGCTCCCAGTGGCGGCCAGTTGCCTGAACCAACGGGAAGCTCACTGCGTCCTCGAAGTAGATGTTGCAGAGTTTCCAGTAGATTTCAATCCTCTTGTTGTCATCTGTTTCCGCGACTCCCGCCTCAATCAAAGCGTCCACCTCTGGGTTGCTGTAGCTCTGGAAGTAACTGAATGTGCCGTAGCTGTGCATGTACGGGAAGAACCAGTTGTGCGGGTCAGGATAGTCCGCAAGCCAGCCTATGATGAAGAACGTTAATCTCTTAGCAACCAGCTCACCTAAGTAGGTAGGCCAGTCAACTTCGTACACGCCGATGTGGAACTTCGGGTTCAAAGCTTCAATGGTCTCCTCTAACATTCTAGCAGCAACTTCCCTAGCCTCGTTTGCAGTGTTGTACAGTATGTCAAACGTGAAACCCTTAGTCCATAGCTCACCGCCATGAGCAGCTTTTAAGTGTGCCTCAGCTTTGATTAAGTCCCGGTAGTACAGCGGGTTTGGAGGCAAAGGATCGCTTCCATTCGGCAGTTTGGGCTGACTATAGCCTTCAGCTGGTTCGGGTATAACAGTGTCCGGTGGGTCCAAGTCAGATCCGGGGGCGCTGGGGTCTGGTACGCCGTTCGTGTACGCCAACACATCTGTTTCGCCAACAACGTCCCAACAGTACTGCCAGTAAGCGTTTCCTTGGATTTGAGGACTGCTCGGCTGTACGGCTTCACCCAAGAACACATCAGCGATGTATTCGGTCCAGTTGAAGGCGTAGGCGAAGGCTTTCCTAACGTCGCTGTCGTTGAAGAACCAGTATGGAATTCCCGATTCATGCAGTTCAGTGTAGGGTGGGTCACCAATATGCATGTTGCCTGCAGTTGAAATGTTGAAGTTGGGGAACAAGTTGGATTCCGCCATGCCGGGTAAGCCTGGCCAACAGATGATTCCTGGAGGATACTTCTCCTCCTCCCAGCTGGGATTCTCATCCCAGTTGGTCACCATCTCCGGCAGGTGCAGTCTAGGCACATAGCAGAAGTCGCAGTCTCCAGCCAAGAACATGATTTTCCTTGTTGCCCACTCATCGATGCCTCTAACTGTCACGGTTTTCAGCCAGCCCTCAGCGTATCCACATTGATCCTCATAGCCGTACTTGTTAGCGTATGCGTACGGCCAGCCAGCATAGTAATCTGGGAACCAGTCAAGTCTGTACTTTTTCCCTATAGCGTCGAACATGCCGAGCTTGTACGGGCCTGAGCCACACTCAATTCGTCCGCCGGTGCCCGCCGGCCAATCGTCTAATGGCGAAACCTCAGGATCGTAGTAGGGGAACATGCTAGCGTTCGTGTATGTATCACCTGGCCAGCAGCCGTGGTCAGCAGCCCAAGCCTTAGGCATAACGGCCGCCCAAGACTGCGCGACAACCTGCATGAAGATCATAGGCGGATAGCTCGGCGCCATTAAGTTGAACCAGACGTGGGTGCTGTTACTTTCAACAGCGTTGTCGATTTTCGTAGGCCAAGCGGGATCACTAAAGTTCGCAGCGTAGCAGTTAAGCAACGGCTCGTAAATCATCCATGTTGGACCACCCGTTCGGTCGAAAGCCATCCAACGCTCAAAGCTATACTCCACATCTGCAGGCGTGACACTACCGTAAGCCGGGTCATGATATGGAACGTTTTCACCAATCTTGAAGTAGTAGGTGCTATCCGTGCCTGCTGGCGCGTCTGGATGCGGCGGCTGACTCACCAACCAGTGTGTAGCAAGAGCTGGCTCAAACTGATCTGTTCTACCTTTAACATCAGGAGTCAAACTGTGGTTGACGTAGAATCTTATCAACGTGTCGTACATATTCGAAACTATCGTTGCGCTGGCAGTGTCGTAAAGCCAAGCGGGATCAACCGTTTCCGGTCCCCAAATCGTCGCAACAACCATATCGTGTGTCCGCGGTGTTATGTGGCCGAGTCCAACTCCAACCAGTCCAGACATTGAAAGCAGAAGTATCACAAACATAGTTGTCAACGAAGTTAATGTTTTCCTACTCATTGTTTAGTCTCTCCTTTTCCTTTCTCCTTTATTCCGTGTTAACTTATTCGAGAGCAATATTTAATTCTTGTGGAAAACTTTTCTAGTGGAAGTTACTCTAGTTCACAACCATTAAAGCCAGACCAAACACAAAAGACTTGTTGAATACCTCCTTATTTTATTGCTTCAGTCACCACCCTCTACGCTTCATATAAACCACAAACAAGACACAAGCCACTATCATTGCAGCCAGCAACACCCAATTCTCCCAAGGCACCCTTTCATATCGTCTAGCAACAGCGAACGATTCAAAATTTGCGGACTCCACCCTGAAAGGTTTTGAACCAACTTCAAAATCAGCTTCACCACCCGGACTTATAGAAAGGGGGGAAGTAAAGTTATGACGCATACCTATTAAACGCTCATCTGAGCCATAAAAAGCGCAGGTCACCTTTACGGAAACAGCCTTCACACCCCCTTTATTTCGCACTTTCCCCACGATCCTGCGGTAACCTTCACCGTCCACTTCATCACTCCTCTGGATTATGATTTCAAGCGTAGTAGAGGGCTCTTTATCTGTTTCAACACCGCAAGCCCTCACACGATAGTGCTCAGGAGAAGAAAGGGAACCTAAAGCAAAAGAAATTTCAAAAGGAACCTTGTTGTTAGGTTTTAAGACATCCAACGTGATACGGGTATTAGGTTCATAAATTATGCAGTTTGAGACATCGTATAAAGTGGCAGTAACGTTAATAGAACGCAGATTGACTGTACAATTATTCTGAATTACACCCTCCACTACATAGAATGTAACGTTTCTGACAGTCTCTGTGTAGCCAACATGTGCTATAATGCTCACTTCCCTTATTGTTCTGTGCCCTGAACCGCAGGCTGACAACATACCTAAACAATTAATTCCGAAAACAACAACTGCAACGAACACAACTGTAATTGTTAACTTATTCTTCATGTCACACAATATTGGGTGTTTCGTGGTAATTATTAAGCCTGTTCCTTAATCAAGTCCCTTCAAAGCAACACATGAACATCAGAATCGATGAAGAGTGAAAAACTCTCCGACACCCATCAACCCGTAGAACAAAACCAGAAAGAACAGTCTACTTCGACAACGTTATAAGTTGGGTTTACCCAAAAACAACAGGGAACATAAAGTGGGAATGCGAGCCTTCATAATTAGGAGAACTTTGCTAGTAATACCTATCCTAATCGGCGTCACATTGCTCATTTTCTCAATTTTACAACTCTTCACCCCAGAACAAAGAGCCGCCTCATACGTAGTTGGCACACCGAGGAGGCCAGAGGTTGTTCAAAAAATCATAGATAAGTATCACCTAGATGCCCCAGTTCACGTCCAGTATTTCTACTGGTTGAACGAAGTTCTGCACGGCAACTTGGGTATTGCCGGCCCTAACGCAGGAAACATGCCTGTTTTAACAGCTATGGTTCAAGCATTCCCAGCCACCTTTGAGCTTGTTATATTTTCTATTCCCTCCACCGTGCTTCTAGGCATATACCTAGGTGTCAAATCCGCCGTAAACCGAGATAAACCCATCGACCACGCAACAAGAGTACTCTCAATAATTGGTTGGTCTCTACCAACCTTTTGGTTTGCATTAATATTGATCGCGGTGTTTTACGGAGGTTTGGGCTGGGTTTCCACGGGGAGGCTGAGCAACGAAGCATTCCAAGTTGTAACATCCTCAGGGTTTGTTAGGTACACAGGGGTAAATAGTGTCGATGGCTTGCTAAACGGGCAACTTTGGATAACCGTGGATGCGCTGAAACATATAATCCTTCCAGTCTTATGTTTAACCATAGTTCAAGTAGCACTTATAATTAGGGTGATGCGTTCAAGTATGTTGGAGGCGCTCGGTAAAGGTTACATTATAACAGCTAGGGCAAAAGGTTTAACGAAAAACGAAGTTGTTAATAAGCACGCCAGAAGGAATGCTTTGATTCCAGTAGTCACTCTTTCAGGCATACTTGCTGCGGGCCTGCTATGCGGCGTTGTTATAACGGAAACGTGTTTCGACTACATGGGTCTTGGATACTACGCCGCTCACGCTGCCATGCAAATCGATATACCTTCTGTACTTGGTTTCTCTCTTTTCGTTGGTGTGATGTTTACGTTTGCAAATCTGATAGTGGATGTCACCTACGCATATATAGATCCCCGAATCAGGTTGGCATGATTAAGATGAATATTAAAAGTAAAGTTAGAGAATTCAAAAAAAGCATGAAGCCCACCGTAAGAGAATTAAGATTCATGCTAAGCAGACTCAAGGACAGCCCTCTCTCAATTATGGGCGTTACAATACTTGCGTTCTTCGTCGCGGTAGCAATACTCGCTCCAATACTGGCTGCCCCAACAGGAGAAGACCCTTATAGAATGCCCCATGAAGGTTGGTCTGCAATACCTAAACCTCCAGACTCGAAACACATATTCGGCACAACCAGCCGACAATACGATATCTACTATGGATGCGTTTGGGGAACCAGAACAGCTTTCCGAGTCGGCATTGAGGTTGTAGGGGTTGCCTTGTTAATCAGCCTCGCCCTTGGCACTATCTCTGGCTACTATGGGGGGATTGTTGACGAGATAGTAATGCGGTTCACCGACATAATCTACGCCTTTCCAGGTTTAATTCTTGCTATGGCGTTAGTTGTCGCTTTCGGCCGTAGCTTAGACAGCGTGTTATTAGCTTTGGTCTTAGTTGGTTGGCCAACGTACACCCGGGTAATCCGGGCAGAAGTACTAAAAGTTAAGCAGGAAGATTACATTGAAGCAGCTAAATCCATTGGATGCTCTGATCTAAGGGTGATAACCAAACATGTCCTACCAAACGCGATATACACCACTCTAATCATGGCTTCCCTAGACATAGGAGCAATTGTCCTAACTGCTGCAGCGCTGAGCTTCCTAGGACTCGGCGCGGGCGAATCTTATGCTGATTGGGGGCAACTTATAAGTAATTCAAGGGGCTATCTAACTGGCACCTACGCAGATCCACTCGCATACTGGCACACTTACACAATACCCGGAGTATTCATATTTACGTTTGTTTTAGGATGGAATCTGCTGGGCGACGCGTTTAGGGACATCCTCGATCCGACCATAAGGAGAAGGTAACATGAGCAAAATCGTTGACATCCAAGATGTCGTTTTAAGGTTTTACACATACGAAGGAGTAGTCAAAGCTCTTG
>JAYEKF010000071.1:0-33525 GCA_034660895.1 Thermoproteota archaeon
TGACCATCACACTCCCTCTTTCACAGACTGGTTTTGCAACTGGTCCTCGTCAGAAGTGGCGGAGAGAATCTACGTTGGACAGCTAGTTTTGATGAAGGGCTATCGTTCGAACATTAATTTTAGTCAGCGGCGGCGGGCGTGGCTGTTCATGAAGACCGCGGGGAAGCATGCTAGGCGGTTAGAGAAAGCGGATGGTAAACTGTTCAGGTTTGGGGAGACGGAGATAGAGTTTTCGCAACCGGTTTTCCATGGAGTGGAGGATTCCAAGCTTGGTTGGGTTTTAATGACTATGATTCGTTGCGAAGACGAACATGTGATGTTTGCTTCGGATGTTCAGGGACCCATGGAAGATTCGGCTTTGCAGATAATTTTGGACGAAAACCCAAGCTTGCTGATTGTGGGAGGCCCCCCAGTTTATTTGATGAATTTTAAAGTTTCAGAGGGAGACGTGCAACATGGTTTGAGAAACTTGGAAAAAATTGCTGGGAGAGTGGAAACAACAATTCTGGAGCATCATCTTCTCCGAGACCGAGAATGGAGAAAATATTGTCGAGGGGTTTTTGATGCGGCTTCTAAGGCTGGTCATCGGGTGGTTACAGCGGCGGAATTTTTGGGAGAAAAAAACAGGCTGTTGGAGTGTCGTAGGAAGGAGCTTTTTAAAGCTGAGCCGCCAAGCCGAGAGTTTAAGAAATGGATAAAGCTGTCTCGTCTGGAAAAAATGCGGACGAAACCACCGCTTGGCTAGGTTGTTAAGATTTTTTCTAGCTGTTCTATGTTTTCTTGGACGTTTTCGTGTTCAATTTCCAGCATGGGCACGGTGACGTTTCTTTTTTCCAGTTGCTGTTTTAGTTCTTCAATTAGTATCCCTCTAGGCTCGCTTGTTGCGCAGCTGGGACTACCAGCGACGCCCAGAACGGTTAAGATTTGGAAGTCGTTTTCTAAGTATGCTTGAACTTGGTTAGCTATGGAAATGGCGATTTTTTTGCAGTGCTTCCGAAACTTAGGCGTATTGTATCCTTCTCTCGTGCGGGGTTCTCGGTTTACACCAGCGTATGTGAGTTCGGGGCAGGGCATCTGCATTACGCCGATGTGGTGCTTTTGGAGTAGGTTTACAATTTCGTCAACCATGGCGGGATAATGTGCTAGTCCGTAGACGCGGCTATTTTGGTTTAAAATGCAGTGTACAATTGCTGCAACTTTTTTGCTTCTTCGATCCGATTGCATGTGTGTATCCCCTAAAACCAAAGAAAACAAGTGACGCTTAATAAAACTGAGTGCGGCCGCCGGGATTTGAACCCGGGTCGTCGGCTCGGGAAGCCGAGGTCCTACCAAGCTAGACTACGACCGCAAACCATTGAAAATATGCAACCATAAACCGACTTAAAACTTACGCAGACCAGCTGCTGCAGAAAAACAGCGCTACGTCAAAACTTACATGTTCATGTTGTAAACACACAAGTTTAACTTTCTTCTCGTATGCCTCTCCGTACTCGCACAGCCGCACCCCGCTTAAACGCCTTCATCTCTCTACCTGTCAGAATCGCTGCGCCTACCGCTAAAACTTTATCTCCCTCACCGATCACAATAACTTCCTCTCCGGCACGAATTTCTTCATCTGCGTCCACAACATGCTTGGCAAAAACACTTCTGCCTGCTTTAACAAATTCTTCAGCCTCTGTGATTACTTTCACCCATAACCTTGAAGGCTTCACGTTCTCCATGATTCTCCTCGCCCCCGCAATAGTTAACGCAAAAAAACCGTCTGTAGGACGCAAAGTAGCCAACAATTCATCATTCAGGAACACGTGTCGTATCCTTCCAGTGTTCTTTGAACAAACAATTTCTACGTTTTCAGGGAAAAGCTGACTTCCAACGCCCTTTCCGAACTGGTAGTTCCCTATTTTTCTGATCTTTTGTAAGGCTTCACCATTCTGATTCATATTTCCGTCCCAATTTGATAAAGTATAAAGATGACCGAACATTAAAACAATTTAGGTGGCAACCACTTGCAATGCGAGGTTTGCGGTCGAGAGATCAACGGAACACCCTACGTAGCCATAATTGAAGGGGCGAAAATGACCGTTTGCCACGAATGCGCCAAGCTGGGGTCAACCAGCTGGAAAATTAAGCCGCAAATCAAAAAGACCGTTAAACCATCTAGAACATTTCTTCCGCTTAAAGTTTCCAAGGAAAAGCGTTCTTCGAGCTCTGTTGAACTAACTTACGAGTTTGTGGATAACCTTGGAGTGAAAGTTCGAAAAGCAAGAGAAAAATTAGGGTTGAGCCAAGAGGATTTGGGTAGAAAAATTCGTGAAAAAGTTTCGCTTCTCAAAAAAATTGAAACTGGAAAAGTGCTTCCCAACTACGAACTCGCAACCAAACTGGAACATACGTTAAAAATTAAATTGGTTGCTCCAGCTTCCGAACCTGAAACTCCACTAACCCCGTTATTCCCATCTCGCGGAATCACTTTAGGAGACATTGTTCATTTGAAGAAAGAAAAAGCGGAGGCAAACAAAAAACGAGAGCGATGATAATTCAGCGGCGGCTTCCTTTTGAACCCTCCAGCTTAGACGAACTGCAAAATCTCGCTGAGTCCGCAGGGTATCAGGTTGTAGGTTCACTTGAACAGGTAAGAAAGCCTGATTCACGCTATCAAATTGGCAGCGGCAAAGTTAGGGAACTAGCTGAGCTAGTTGCCGAAAACAATGCAGAGAGAATTATATTCGAGAACAGGTTAAAGCCGGTTCAAGCCTACAACCTTGCTAAGGCTACGGGTGTAGAAGCCATCGACAGGTTCCAACTCATTCTAGAAATCTTCGTCCGCCGAGCTTCTACCTTGGAAGCGAAACTTCAAATTCGATTAGCCAAACTGCAATACGAGCTGACTCATGCAAAAGAAAGGGTGAGGTTGGCGAGGATGGAGGAGCAACCCGGATTCATGGGTTTAGGAGCCTACGAGGTGGATGTTTACTATGAGACGGTGAAACGGCAAATTCGTTATATACGGGAAAAGTTGCTGAAGAAACGGAAAAAAAGAAGGTTACATCGCTTCCACCGAGCTGAACTTGGTTTTCCATCTATTTCCCTAGCTGGGTACACCAACGCAGGTAAGAGCTTCTTATTTAACACCCTTGGGAAGGAAACGGCTGCTGTGGACAGCGAGTTGTTCACCACGCTTTCCACCACCACCCGAGCGGTAAAGCTTTCTGGAAAAAAGGCGTTGCTGACGGATACTGTTGGTTTTATTGACCGCCTGCCTATAGAGCTTATAGAGGCGTTTCATCCCACACTTGAAGAAACAGTTTTCTCAGACTTGATTTTACTCGTCGTCGACGTGAGCGACCCGGAAGAAGAAATCAGAAGAAAACTTTCCTGTTCCCTCGAAACCATCCAAAAAATTGGCGCAAACGGAATTCCTATTGTCACAGCGTTTAATAAAATTGATTTATTATCAGACGTCGAGGCGAAACATAAAGTTGAAACATTAAAAGAAATGGCGTCCAATCCCGTGCTCATATCCGCGTTGTATAAAACGAACATGGAACTGCTTAAGCAACAATTAGCAAATCAGCTTTTCAAGAGTTATGTGCGGGCATCGTTTTCTGTTCCAGTTACGGATGAGTCGATGTCGTTTTTTTCTTGGCTTAAAAATCGGGCGGACGTACAAGAGATTAAATACGAAGGGGAGAAGATGAAGGTGGTTTTTGAGTCGGTTCCATGGTTTGTCAACGAAATTAAGGGACAAGTTGTAAAACTTGGCGGAACCCTCCGCAGAAAATTTTAAGAGGAAAGAAATTTGCCAGAAGTTGTGGTTTTGAGGTGGGGACATCGAGAAAGAGATGAACGGCTTACAACCCATGTTGCCTTAACAGTCCGAGCGTTAGGAGCTTCAGGCATAATTTTAGCGGATGTTAAAAACGAAAAAATTAAGCAAACCGTGGAGAAGGTCGTGAAAAGCTGGGGAGGTCCCTTCTTCATCGAAGTGGGCAAACCTTGGAAAAAGGTTGTTAAAGAATGGAGAGCAAAAAACGGCGTTGTTGTCCATCTCACTGCGTATGGAGAAAACATTCAAACAACGGATGTTTTGCAAAGAATTAAAGAAACAAAGAAAAATCTGCTAATCCTTGTTGGAAGCCGGAAGGTTCCAACGGAATTTTTCTCTAAAGAGGTTTCAGATTTTAATGTGGCAATAGGAAATCAACCACATTCAGAATGTTCAAGCTTAGCGGTTTTCCTAGACCGATACTTCGATGGAAAAACGTTATCAAGGAAGTTTAACGGTGCAAAAATTAAGATAATTCCTCAGGTACGTGGGAAGAAGGTAACTGAAATTCGGTAGCTCTGATTCAGATTTAACAGAGAGATTTAAGTTCTACATTTGTAGTATACTTATGTGAAGGGTAGCAGTATAAAGTGCTAGTTGTTCAACAGAGGCGTAGTTTATGTCCGAGTTTATAGATAACGAAGCTTTGCTGAAGGTCGCGAACGTTTTAGGCGGCGAGGAAGCGGTTAGAATTGTTGATATTCTTAAAGATGAGGGAGAGGTTACAGACGACGAAATTGCCCACATTCTATACCGACTCTACAAGTCGGGCGTACGGCTAAACGTTGTACGCAAGATTCTATACCGACTCTACGACCATTCTCTACTAAGTTTAAGACGAACACGAGACAAAGAAACAGGATGGTTCATCTTTCATTGGAAACTACAACCAGAACAGTTTGGAGGCTTCATTTCGAACCAGAAATTGCGGGTTCTCGAAAAACTTGAAACTCGACTCCTGTATGAGAAGAACCATGACTTCTACTACTGCAACACGCCGGGATGTAAACGAATACCTTTTGAAGATGCGATGGAACTGGTTTTTCGATGCCCCACCTGTAACAAACCTTTAATGCATTACGACAACAGTAAGTTCATCAAGGTTTTGTCCGAAAAGATTGAACAGTTAAGGAAGGAATTGGGTGAGTGAGCAACTCCCATCAAGACGAAAGGCTTTACAACTTTTAAAGAAAAGCGGATGCTCTGGTCAGGTTATACAACATTGCAGGGTGGTTGCAACTCTCGCCACAGAAATCGCTGAAAAATGCCAAAAAAAAGGATTTAACGTGGATGTTGAACTCGTTCAAATTAGTGCACTTCTTCACGACATTGGAAGAGCGAAAACTCACAGCGTACATCACGCAATTGTAGGGGCGAAAATCGCCGAGTCAGCTGGGCTACCCAATTCTATTGTACGTATTATTGAAAGGCATGTTGGCGGCGGCATCGACAGAGAAGAAGCGGAAAAGCTGGGTTGGCCTCCTAAAAGTTATATTCCACAAACTTTGGAAGAGAAAATTGTGGCTTACGCGGATAAACAAATCGAGGGAACAAGAAGAGTTGCTGTCGAACGAACTATTGAAAAATTGTCCAAGGAACTAGGTGAAAATCATCCGTCTATTAAGAGACTGCGAAAACTACACAAAGAATTCTTGTCGTTTATTGGGGATTTCAATGGTGACAGTTACCTTACTTGAAAAGGCTTACGGTTCTTTCCCTCCGGAAATGTTTGAACCAGTTTTTCAATCCTTATGTAATGGACTTCGAGTTCAACTGAAAGTGGCGGGCACAACACGTTTTGGATGGATTCAAGTTGAAATCTCAGGGGAAGACGAAGCTGCGGCTTTAAATTATTTGAACCGCGAAGTTGGGTTGACTCCGAGTTCCGCTGAGAAACTAAGGAAAAACATGGTTGTACGTGGAAGAGTGGTTTCTCCTAGGAAAAGTAAAATGCAGCTTTATGTGGATGTTGGCGTTTTTTCTCCTCAGACTTTACACGCTGCGGTTACACTACAACACTTGCAGGCCCAACTTGTAGATGGTAAAAAAATTGCGCTACAACGGATAACCGAACTTTTTGGCATCCACAAGTATTTACCGCTGAAAGTTAGAATCGACGATGCGGGTCTTCAGGAAGGACGAATTAAAGCTGGGTTGTCGGAGGCGCAGCTTTCCCAGTTCGCAGGTTGGGTTCGGTCTCGCGTTGACCGTTTAATTATTTTAGGTGCGCCAATTTCTGATGTAATGCGTGCGGTTAAAGCGTCGAAGCATGTTCGCGACATTATTGGAGTTGAATCTTTGGGTTTGCTCGAACACGTGGTCGTATGCAAATTGGGAACCGACGCAGTTGGGCTTATACCAGAACTTGGCGCTTTTCTCCGTGGAGCATCATTTGCACCATTCTCCCCAACACAAGTGTTAAAATTAATCGGCGAACCGTTTCTATAAGATGTCTCCCGCAAAACTCATCTTTTTTCTTTCTCCGATGTCATTTAACGTATGCGGGACAGAAGATGAAGTGTTTAGTGATGTTTGAGTCGCTGTTTCATGTTTAAGGCTTTGAAGCGGGATAACTTTTAATTACGGATTTCATTCTTTCTTTATGTCCAATACATGGGCCGGTCGTCTAGTCTGGTTAGGATATCGTACACGACCTAAAACAGCCCTTACGAGGCTGAGGTCGGGAGTTCAAATCTCCCCCGGCCCACCATGACGCGTTTGCACTTTGATGTGGATGAGAAGCCCTGTTTTATGTTGGATAGGATGCTACGATGGAGTAGCTTCAATCTTTCTGATCAAATTTAGAATTTCGCGTGTTTTTTTGACTTTTAGACACATATCTTTCAGTGAGTTGATAACCGCTTCGTGAGCCTCTCGTGTAAATGCTGTACAACCGTCATCAACCAAGATGATATCGTATCCTATATCCGCGGCTTGGATAACCGTTGCTAGGACGCATTGATCCGTTATGAAACCGCAAACAATAAGGCTGGTAATACCCATGTTTCTTAAAACAAAGTCGACGTTTGTTCCTGTGAATGCTCCTCCATTTGTTTTGGTAAAAACGAGTTCTCCTTTAATCGGTCTAACCTCTTCAAAAAACTCGCTTTCCATGGAGCCTGATGGGATTATCAACCCGACTTTACGATTAATTTTTGCAGTATGCCGAGGATCTTCAGTGGGCGCTTCCAATTTCACGTGAACAATGTCGAAGCTCTTTTCTCTGCAGACTGTGAGTAATTTCTGAGCATTGGCCAACGCTCTTTTTATCCGCGTATCGTAATTCTTTAACACTTGTCTAACTTCATCCTCAGGCAATCCAGCCTCAACTGCCTCCTTGAATAGAACTTCGGTCTTTACAATCTTCTGCATGTCTATTAGTAATAAAGCGGTCTTTCCACGTTCCACCTCGAATTCAGGATACGGCTTGGACAGGACTGCGAGAATATCTTCCATGGTTAGTTTTGATTTACTCATTCATCTAACCTCAATTAACAGATAATGACACCGATTTTTAATCTTTAAGCCTCTGCAGTAGCCCGGAAACTAGAGATGCCCTCTTAAATGGTCAGAAAAAGATTGGGAAAGAATTGTAAACTTTCATCAGAGATGCTTACACGCGTGCTGCTTAAAAACAAAAACAGGAACTTAAGCATAAAAAACGGGAAGTTGCGGAGACATATCCACTGTGGAAAGAGTTCAAATCTCTCCCGCATGTCTCACATTCGAAATGCATCGCCTTACATTAAAAGAATTTACGCACGATTGGAAAAGATGACTTTCTATCATCGCCCGTTGCGTTGTTACGCCCAGAGCGTGGACGGAAGAAGAGTATTCTCGTGATGTTATCAGCGTATATCTAAATTATGGGGAAAGAGAAGTAAGATTAAAATTGATTGTTATGTTCCACCATTTTTTGGGTGTGTATGTCGGGGTGTATGCATACGGTGGTTCTGGCGTCCAGTAGACGCGGCCGTCTGGAGGACACGTGTCTGTCCATGCACTTTCGTCTTGACTGGTTTCCGCGGAACCTTCAAAAAACTCGTTTGAAGTGATGTCCTGCATTTTTTCGACCTCTTCTGCATCATTAATGTTACAGTTTTGGTTGTGTGATGTGTTTGTTCTTTCACTCTCTTCGGGTTTCTCGCCATTTTCTGTTGTTTCTGCATTCGTGGCTTGTTGATTGTGGCCTGGAATTTCAAGTGCTTCGTGCATAGCATAGGTTGATTGAGTATGTAATATTAAGCAAGCTAAACTTACAGTGAATAATGTGAGCATAGCTGCGATTATCACCAAGATTTTCTTCTTCATCCGCTTCTCTTCTCCAAGGTTTGATTGAGTTCCGCCTCCTAAAATAATTTGTTTCACAATCTATTATTCTTTCTCTTCACTTTGCACGTAAGAATGCAAACAATGAACATTTTGTGTGCGCTAGCGTGTTGCTAAATTACTGTTTTCGTGTCAACCGTCTTTCCTTGGACGGTTCACACAAGTAAAACGGATCATAAAACCAAACAAGCACAGACACGTGCATGTCAACTTCTAGAATTTAGCAACGGCCTAGCGCGCATCGTATAGAAAAATGCTCCATAAAATTCAAAAGTACAAACTGTGTAATTAGTAGTTTACGGAGGGAAATTTTGAGAGAGGAGACGAAAATGAAAGAGAAAATTATCTCTGTTTCGATAGCGTTGGTTTTGGTGCTAAGCGTCCTTGGCGTAGCATTCGTTCCAACAGCAAGCAGCAGTATAGAACTTCCAGACTATGAACCAATTGACATAGGACCAAAATTCAGAGAGAAAAACCTTCCAATAGACGGGAGTAGTATTCCAGAAAACATAAAGCCCATAGAACACAATCCTACTCCTTACTATGAAGTTGGCAACATCAGTTGGTGGCTGGCGCTAGACGACTACATGGGATACTACTTCTTCACCGCATATGAATTAAGAGCCATAGGAGACACTGCTGAAATCTGGGTACAAGTTGACTTAAGTTGGCCGGAAGGAGACCCAAGGGCATATCCAACGATCCTTGACGAACAGATTGAATACCTGCTTGAAAAATTCGAAACTAACATCTATCCGATAGACACATCGTACTTTGGCGTACCCGATGCCCACTGTGGCGATTACCCGCTTTTGGAAGCTTGGGGTTACATGCCTCCAGGTTACTATAACGGTAGTTGCAGAAACGTGATACTCGTATCCAACGTCAGAGATGAAAACTATTACGACTATGAATATCCGTACTACATAGCTGGCTTCTACTCATCATCCTTTGAAGCTTACTTTGACAGAAACATCATAAGTATAGACACATGGCAGTGGGAACGCAGGATAGGCCCAGAAGGCTACGAATGGATTCCAGAGACCCCAGTAACCCGACCATACTTGTATGAATCGACAATTGCACACGAATATCAACATCTAATACACGCTGATTATAACCCTGGCGATGCAACGTTCATGAATGAAGGATGCTCTATGTACGCTGAGATTTTATGCGGCTATCCACCTTCATGGAGCCATATAAACAGCTACCTGTACACGCCGGACAACTCACTCACTGAGTGGGGAGACCAAGGCGACATCAACATCCTAGCCGACTACGGCGCTGCTACACTGTGGACTGTGTACTTGAGTGACCACTATGGAGGAGCTACTTTTATCAGTCACTTTGTGCAGGCGGGCATCCCAGGAATTGAAGGCATCAATGCAGCACTAGAGTACTTCGGCTATAAAGAAAGATTCGACGATGTATATCGCGACTGGAGAATCGCGAACCTGATTCACACCGACTTTCCGGGATGCGGCAAGTACAACTATGAAACTTTTGACTTAGGAGGCGAAGAGGTAATACCAATATTTACACATGAAATCAGCGGCCTTCCAGTTCACCCAACTAAAGGCACTGACTTCGGAACCACCATTACAATACTTGACTACGACACAGGAGTAGCCAAAGTCGGCCCGTACGGGTCAGACTACATTATGCTAAACGAATGGAACAGAATAGGCAAAATCTTCTTTGACGGAGATGACATAGCAATTTATGGATGGACAATGACACCGGATGGGTGGTATTCAGGCGCAACCAACTTGATGGATGCTCTCCTGATTGGCGAAGCCTATGTAGACCCTGTAGATCCAACATTGGAACTCACTACTTACTGGGATATAGAGGACTACTGGGACTTTGGCTTTATCCAAGTGTCAACAGATGGTGGAGAAACATGGATTTCACTTGAAAACGAGTACACAACATACGATCATGACCCAAGTGCACACCCAGACATAGTTGCAAACCTTCCAGGGCTTACAAGCTGGAGCGGATTCATCACACCAGACGGATGGGTCACAATGGAATTCGACCTTAAAGCCTACGAAGGACAAACAGTACTTGTGGGATTCCGCTACATGACTGATTGGGCAACGCTCTATGAAGGATGGTACATCAGCGAGGCATCAGTAAGCGGTGAACCATTAACTCTTACTCCAGTTTATCCCGAAGCGGACTTCATGGTGACAGCGGTCTACGCCTTTGTGATAGACGGATACACTTTCTATGTTCCAATGGACATGTGGTTATGGGATAAAACAGAATGGGGTACGACGTTCGGATTCGAGAAACCCAGCTACACAATATTGATCGTTAGCAGCATAACTGAGAAAGGCTTCGTTGACTACGAGTTTAGCGCCAACAGACTGCGCGGCCGATTCTGGCATAACATAGACGAATGGAAATAGTAATCCAAAGAGCACCTTCTCCATCCCCTTTTTTTCGTTTTTCGTTGAGTTTAGAGGTGAGAATGGGTTCTACACTTTTTGTCTGTTTTTATGATTAGTTTTTATAAATATGGCAACTCTTATCTATTCAGTTATGTAGGGAATAGAAAAGTGAAAGGTAAACGAAGTTCGTTAGAGCAGTTCCGCTTGAAAAGAGCGTTGAAAACGTTGGCTTGTAAGGAGGGACGTGGAACTGAGCTTGTTTCATTGTATGTCCCGCCGGGCCGTCAGATTAGTGAAGTAGTTTCTATGCTCGACCAGGAGTATGGTACGGCGTCTAACATCAAATCTGACACCACTAGAAAGAATGTTCAAGACGCCATTGTGAAGGTTAAGCAACGTGTCAAACTTTTTAAACAAGTACCGGAGAAAGGTTTGGTTGTTTTTTGCGGAGCCATCCCCCAAAACGGGGTTGGAAGCGAAAGAATTGAAACGTACGTCATCACTCCACCAAAACCCATAAACGTGTATCTCTACCGCTGCGACTCCAAATTCCACATTGAACATTTACAGGAGCTTATCAAAAAAAAGGTAGCCTTCGGCATCTTACTTGTGGATGCAACCGCCGCCACATTCGCTGTGCTTCGAGGCAGCCATCTCGAAATCGCCCATGAAATCACCTCTGGAGTTCCAGGAAAACATCGTGCCGGCGGTCAATCTGCAAGAAGGTTTGAAAGACTGCGAGATGCGAGGTTGCTGAATTATTTTAAACGTGTGGGAAAACACGCCAACGAAATATTTCTGTCCGTTTCAGACTTGAAGGGGCTTATAATTGCGGGGCCGGGGTCAACTAAATATGATTTTAAGAAGGGAGACCATCTTCACTACACTTTGAAAGACAAAGTTGTTGCCACGGTTGACACCGCCTATGTTGGCGAGCAGGGAGTGGAGGAAGTGACGGAGCGTGCCTCTGAAATCATGAGTAAAATCCGCTATGTGGAGGAAAAACAGCTGATACAAAAGTTTCTTTACGAGGTTGGACATGACACGGGGTTAGCGACTTACGGAGAAGATGAAGTAAGATACGCCTTACAAACCGGTGCGGTGGAAACCTTACTTCTTTCAGAAGCAATTGAAACCGTTCGGGTTACCGTGAAATGCACAGCTTGCAACTACAGCAGGCAGGAAACCATGGAAAAACGTGAGGTCTCAAGTTTTGAACAAAAATTGATGAATCAACCGTGTCCAAAATGCGATGCTCCCGCTCTTTTCGTAGCGGAGGTGAAGGATATCCTTGAAGATTTAGCTGAGTTGGCTGCACAAGCAGGCGCTAAAGTGGAGATTATTTCTACTGAAACTGAGGAGGGGCAAATGTTAAAAAAATCCTTCGGTGGAATTGTAGCTCGTCTCCGCTTCCAAATTTCCAGCTAATACTCCACCATAAACCGAACATCCGCGTAGCCCTCAACTTCTCCGCCTTTACCTTTTTCGAAGGAAACCTTCAACTTCTCCACCCTGCACGTTCCAGCCACGTCGCTTCTTCCCTTCTCCAGAACATCCCCGCTTTTCTTGTTTCCAGCGTAAACCACAAGTTTCTTAACGGAGGTGTTTAAGGGCAGTCCCCTCTCCGACTTGTCTCTTCGAACACTCTCTATCACCGCCATGATTAGGCCGCCGGATTCCTCCGCCTCTTCATCAATTTTCCCCTCGTCTACAGTTGGCCAAGCGGAAACGTGAACGCTCTCATAGGGCATATCTTCAGCGTACATGCTTTGATAAATTTCCTCAGTTGCATAAGGCATTATAGGAGCGAGAAGCTGAAGCAGCCGAAAAATTGTAGTGTGCAATGTGTACTGCGCTGCTCTTCTTTTTTCCTCCCCATATTTTTCTGGCTGATAGAGTCTGTCCTTCGCCGCTTCAATGTAGTTGTCGCAGAACGTGTGCCACGCGAAGTTTCGAATTTCCTCAACGGCTATGTTAAATTGGTAGTTTTCTAAAGCATTTGTAACCCTCTGTGTAACGGTTTCGAGTTTACTTAAGAGCCAACGGTCCAAAAGCTGCAGCTCCACCTTTCCCCCAAGATTGTAGTCTTGAAGGTGGAGAGCGGTGAAGCGAGCTGCGTTCCAAAGCTTGGTTAAAAACCGCCTTCCATACTCCACGTCAGGCCAGCGGAAAGGTATGTCTGAGCCTGTGGTTCCTCCTCCAGCGGCCCATTGCCGTGTGGCATCGACACCGTATTTGTTGAAAACTTCTTCGGTGGGTGTGTAATTGCCCCGCGACTTACTCATCATTCTCCCATCGTTGCCTAGAACCATACCGTTGATTAAACAGCTCTTGTAGGGTTTCTCATTGAACAACGCGAGGTGGCGAACCATCAAATAGTAAGCCCAAGTTCGGATGATATCGGTGCCGGAGGGATGCATGTCAGCAGGGAAAAGTCTCCGCCAATCTTCTCGGTCCGGCCAACCAGCATGAACTGCACAGGTGATGGAGGAGTCAAACCAGGTGTCCAGCACATCCTTTTCTGGAACGAAAATGTTGTGACCACATTTTGGGCACCGGTCGATTCTGGGTTTTTCAATTTTTGGGTCTGTTGGAACCCAATCGGGTTCAGCTAAGATAATTTCGCCGCATTTTTCGCAGTACCATATTGGAATGGGTGTGGCGAAAACCCTCTGACGAGAGATAACCCAGTCCCAATCTAGCGATTTCGCCCAGTCGATTAAACGTTTTTTCATGTAGTCTGGATGCCAACTGATTTCGAGAGCGTTTTTTTCCACGTCGTCAGTTAGCATCATTGTTTTCATGAACCACTGTTTCTTCTCTAAAATTTCAATTGGAGTTCCACATCTCCAGCAGACACCTACCTCCTGCTCAAGCGGCTCCTTTTTTTCCAGTAATCCCTCCTTTTCTAGGTCCGCCACCACCGCCTTTTTAGCCTCTTCCACGCTTATTCCCGCGTATTTTCCAGCGTTTTCATTCATCCGTCCGTTTTCGGTTATGCACATGATTACGGGCAAGTTGTGTTTTGCAACACATTCTACGTCTGCTTTGTCGCCGTAAGTACATATCATTACGATGCCGGTTCCAAATTCTGGGTCCACCATATCATCCGCGATGATTTTGACTTTTCTGTTAGCGATTGGTACGTGAATTTTTTTTCCGATGTATCGTTTGTAGCGTTCATCGTTTGGGTTTACGGCTACAGTAACGCATGCTGGTAACAGTTCGGGTCGTGTGGTGGCGATGCTTAATTGTTTCCCGTCTTCAAGTTGAAATTTAATGTAATGTAGGGTTCCTTGTCTTCTTTCATGTTCTACTTCGGCGTCAGCTATAGCGGTTTCACAGCGGGGACACCAGTTTATGGGGTGAGTGCCCCGGTAAATGAAGCCCTTCCTGTAAAGCATAATGAAGGAAAGCTGCGTCCGTCTCCAATAATCCGGATCCATGGTTTTGTATTCGGTTGTCCAGTCAACAGAGCAACCTAAACGGTTGATGGTGTTTTTCATGGCCTTAATGTACTTGTCCACGATTTCTTCGCAGAGCTTGACGAACTTGTCTGGTGGCATGTCAGTCTTTTTAATGTTGTATTGTTTTTCAACGTCTACTTCGGTTGGGAGACCGTGGCAGTCCCAGCCTTGCGGGAATAGGACGTTGTAGCCTTTCATTCGTTTGTATCGGGCTACAATGTCGAAGTAGGTCCAGTTTAGGACCATACCCATGTGGAATTCGCCTGACGTGTAAGGTGGAGGCGTGTCGATGATGAAGGTTGGGCGGATTTTGTCTTTCCAGTCGAAGTGGTAGATACCCATTTCTCCCCAACGTTTCTGCCACTTCTCCTCAATTTCCGGGACATTGCACTGTTTAGGCAGTTTCTTCACGTGTCGATTCATCTCTTGATATGTTAACTGTGGTTACAAGAATAAGCAAGCCGACAAATAATAATTATCCTTTACGTCTCCGCCAAGAGCCCCGTAAGACTTATCCACTGAACGATAAATTTAAAATAGTTTTCCAATCATTCCAAGTTTTCTGGTGTTCGCGTTGGCTAAGCTTGACAACAAAATTGTTTCACTGCTGAAGAAGGCGGATGCCCCCATGACTTTGAAGGAGATTGCAGCTGAAGTTGGGAAACCGGAGAAGGCAGTGTTTAGGGCTTTGCGGAGGCTTTTTAAGAAGGAGAAGATTAACTGCGTTAATCGACGGTATAAGCTAGTGGAAAACTAAACACACTTCTAGCCACAAACTTCTTGTTTCTTAAACGCCCTAGCGGTCTTGAAAGTCTTTTTAAGTGGGCGGGGTTACATTTCGCATGAGGGGTGAAACATTGCCGTATTGTTGGAAGTGCGGGGCTAAGTTAGAGGAAAATATGAGGTTCTGTCATGTTTGTGGAGCAGCCGTAAAAAAAGTGATGAGGGAAGAATTTTCGGTTTCGGCGGATAATCTTATTGAAAAGGTTAAGGAGTTGATTCGAGAGGGAAATGTAACTAGAATTATTGTGAAGGATGATAAAGGGAAGGTTTTGCTTGAGATTCCAGCCACGGTGGGTGTTGTCGGGGTTATTGTTGCTCCTTGGCTCGCCGCTTTAGGCACCATAGCAGCCTTAGCAACAAACTGCACAATAGTAGTCGAAAGAAAAGAATAATGTAATAGTTTTTGGTGCAGAGGGTGGGATTTGAACCCACGAACGCCTACGCGACAGGGACCTGAACCCTGCGCCTTTAACCTAGCTTGGCTACCTCTGCCTTTCATGTGTTATAAGCATAATTTGACGAGTCTTACAAAAGTATTTTACTCTCCAACCACAAAGCTTCAACTGTTAACACCACATAAACCGGAAGGTCGCTACAATGCAAACAAACTGGCTTCAAATCCTCCAAAAATGCTCACAAAAAGTACGCAGAAAAGTCGTTCCGCTGCTAAAAACTGAGGAAGGGCGCAAAACATTTGGGGTAGGCGCCGGCGGGGACCAAATGAAACGAATCGACATAGCTGCAGAAGAAGCTATAACAAACACACTCAAAGAACACAAAGTCTCATACACGCTAATCAGCGAAGAGTCAGGTGTTGAAAAAATTGGAGTCCAACCCAGCGAGTTCTACGTCACCACTGACCCGTTAGACGGAACAACCAACGCCGTTCGTGGAGTACCATTCATAGCCACATCCATCGCCGTATCTAAAACAAGGCAACTTCAAGACGTTGAAACAGCACTCGTCTCAGACTTGTTCCACAACATAACTTACACCGCCCAGCGAGGGCGAGCTGTCTCACGTAACGGCGAAAAAATTAAGCCGTCCCAACTTTCGTCACTGGAAGAAGCCGTGTTAGGCGTGGATTTCAACACATATAAAACAGCGGAAGTTGCATCCAAACTCACCCGTGTGTTAGAGAAAACCAAACATTTCCGCCATTTCGGTGCCAACGCCCTCGAACTCTGCTATGTAGCCGATGGAACCACAGACGCTTTCTTGGACATACGGGGAAAACTGCGGGTTACCGACATCGCCGCCGCGTACCTCGTCCTACGTGAAGCAGGAGGTGTGATTACGACGCCGGAAGGAAACAAGTTGAACGCCCCGTTAACTCCCACTCAGCGGGTTTCCTTCATTGCAACAGGAAACGCTCAATTGCACCAAAAAATCACTGAACTATTAACCTTAAAAAAGTAGGAGCCAACGATAACCACGAATTGTTTCAACTAGCAGGGGCTTAACCGTTGATTAAACTTGTACAGCCACACCCTGCATTGCTTCTACAAACAAAAAAGGAACGAATGCTAGTTGTTGCAGACCTCCACATCGGCTGGGAATTGTCCCTAGCGCAGAAAGGAGTTCACGTGCCTTCGCAAACACCAAAACTTCTGAACAAGATGCTTCAACTCATCGATTTATGTAAGCCGACAAAACTAATATTCCTTGGAGACGTGAAGCACACAGTTGCAAAACTGGACATAAGAGAATGGCAAGACATCCCAGATTTTTTCGAAGTTCTCCAAAAAAAAGTGCCAGATATAGAAGTGGTGCCTGGAAACCATGATGGAAACCTCACGCCGCTTCTACCAGCAAACGTGAAGATTTTGCCTTATTCCGGCCTAGCCGTCGAAGACGTTGGGTTGTTCCATGGGCATGCTTGGCCCAAACCAGAGCTTCTACAATGCCGCACCCTCGTCACCGCTCATGTTCATCCCACGGCAGTGTTCCGCGACCCGTTAGGATTTCAAATTCGGGAGCAAGTGTGGGTTAAAGCCAACTTCAACAGCAGAAAATTAGCGAAGAATCTACTCAAGCACTTAAACATTAAAGTGAAAGCTGACCCAACCACTTTGCTGCAGGAAAAGTTCAACGTAAAGCTGACGGTTTCGCAGCTTCTTATCATGCCCTCCTTCAACAATTTTCTTGGTGGGCAACCAATCAACCGAAAAATTGGAAGAGGCACAAAATCCAGAAAATTCATCGGTCCAATTTTGCGTTCAGGAAACGTTGATCTTAAAAATGCGGAAGTTTACTTGTTAGATGGAGCATTTCTAGGAACAGTGGAGCATTTGAAAAGTTTAACCTAACCGAAGCCTAAAAGAGAAACTTTTATAATGAACAGCAATCCCTAGAAAAAGAGGTGAAAAACCATGTCAGATGACGAAGATTATCCTGATTGGTTTAAGAAAAAACGGCGATCCCCCTTCTTCCACCGCTTCTTCTTTGAAGATTTCGACGAAATATTCAGGGAAATGGAAAAAATTATGAAAAAGGAGTTTGAATCGTTCACATCTCGAGTTCCAAAAGGGTACATAAGAACACGAAAACTCCCAGACGGGTCCACAGTCCGTGAATGGGGGCCTTTCGTATACGGTTACAGCATGACAATCGGGCCGAATGGAAAACCCCAGATTCGCGAGTTCGGAAACCTTCAACCCACCCGTCGCGGGGCACCACAAATTCGAGAACAACGCGAACCGTTAGTAGATGTAATTAGCACAGACGGCCAAGTCAAAGTTGTTGCTGAGCTGCCCGGTGTGGAAAAGAAGGATGTTAAGCTTCGTGGAACCGAAAATAGATTAACCATCTCTGTGGACACTCCAGAACGCAAATTCTTTAAGAAAATTGAACTGCCAGTGCAAGCCAACCCGAAAAAGGCGAAAACAAGCTATAAGAACGGTGTGTTAGAGGTTACGATACCGAAAGTCGAGAAGAAGGAAAAAGGCGAACCCATAGAAATTGGGTGAAAAAGTCATCCACCCATTTTTTATGGCTAAGAGAGCAAAATGAGCAAGGACATTGTCGCGTCGGCGCAATCAACACGCACATAGTTGTGGTTTCACTAACAACTTGGAAGAGAAACCATGGAAAAAACGACGAAGGAAATAGAGGCGCTTAAACGCATTTGTCGAGAAGCAAAATCCGAAAATAAAATCACAGGTGCACATCTCACCAAGCTTTCCAGCCTGTTTGGTTCACGGTTCACCAAGGCTTGGAATGCGCTTAAAGATGGAAGAGTGAAAAAATACGTTTTCAAACCCAGCGGCAGAGTCGTTTGGATTGTGGTTGGAAGAGAACGAGACTACCTTATTATGCCCTCCGCGGAGTTTTGCTCCTGCGACGATTTCTACTTCCGCGTCATGGACAAGCAAGTTCACCTCTGTTATCATTTGATAGCACAGAAAATAGCTGAAGCTTTAAACTGGTACGACGAGCTGGAGGAACGCGACGGACTTTACGATTCCTTAATGAAGGAATGGAGGGAGGTTACCCCTTAAATAGGTAAGAGGATAAAAAGAGAGAAGAGGAGTAACTGTGGACGTAGCAACATATTTCCAAGTGCTTATTTGGATCCTAATGGCAACCACGTTCATTGCGTTAGTTTTAGCTTTCTTACACTTGTTTTACGGCGAAGAAGAAGCTGCAGAGTAGTCTGAATAGCTAAGAACAGCGTTTTCCCCTGCCACTTTCACTTTACCTGCTTCCACCATAAAACCAACCATGTTATACAGAAAGCAACTGTGACAACTCCCAGCAAAACCATCCAAATAGCGCGGGGGGTGGTGCCTATGATTAAGGGCGGAAACGGAAAAAACCACACCACCACACCGCTAAAATCGCCCTCTGAAAACATTGCAGCAACTACTAACAGGGTTATCCCTACAAAGATCATTAGTGAGGCTAAAAGGAACATTTTGAACAGAGTTAGCCAACGCGAGGTTTCGAACGTGGGAGCCTCACGTTTTAAACGGTTGTAACAGTCAACACAGAGCCATGTATGAGAGACTAGACAAAATTCGCAAACTTTGCGTCCACATTCTTGGCATACATATCTTGCTGTGTGTTTACCGCATATTTCACACATTGAAACAGACATTCCGATAGCCTCTTCATTTAGACCAGAAATAGAAAAACGCCGCGAAAACGAACATAAGTATGATTATAAGGACGGAGAGCAAAAGAAGCGTCTTCACAGATTCTTTATCGGTGCCGAAAATTATGGGAAAAGGCCCGATGACTACGGCACCTCCACCCTTTATTCTCTCCCTTCCTTTTACACCCGCTAAGACGAGCAACGCAACAGCGATGAAAGCTATCGCGAAGCCGATAAGCACAAGTATCAGACCAATAGCGCTTAACAACGTTGAATCCATTTGCATCCTCTTTTCCTTAAATAACACAACACACAGGCTTCAAATAAATTTTATAGCAAAACAACCATTCTCCTAGTGAAAAACATATGAACAGCGAGAAAATCGTTCAGCGAATTCTTTCCTCCCGGCCAGACCTTTCCCATGAAGAAGTTTTAGAAAAAATTAAAGAAAAGAAAACGAAGGCGGGAGGATATTTCACGGATGACGCTGCTGCACGTATCGTTGCTTCAGAGTTAGGTGTGGAAATCCCTGAAAAAAAACCAAAACTTCTTGAACTTTCCGTAAAGGACCTTATTTCCGGTTTAAATGACATTACAGTTACCGGCCGCGTCGTCGCCGTTTACCCGCTTCGTAGTTTCACCCGTTCAGACGGAACAAAGGGGCAGATAGCTCGTTTACTTATTGCAGACAAAACAGGGATGGTTAAGGTGACTCTGTGGAACGATAAAGCCGCAGTTGTGAAAACTGAAAAAGTTAAGCCGGGGCAAATCATTCGGGTTTCACATGGATACGTACGGAAGGGATGGAGTGGAAAACTGGAGCTGCATATGAGGCGGCGAGGGGAAATTAGAATCGGCCCGTCTGACGTTACGGAAGATAATTATCCTCAAGTCACGGATTTCCTCCAAAAAATTGGAGCAATAAAAGAAAAGGGTGTGAAGGCTCATTTTGTCGGAGTTGTACGATACACCTCCCCAGTTTACACGTTCCAAAGACGAGACGGAACAAACGGAAAAGTGAGGAGGATACTATTGGAAGATGAGACAGGGCTGATAACCGCGGCGGTCTGGAATGAGAAGGTGGACCAGCTGGAGAAGCTGAAAAAAAATGACTGTTTACAAGTGATAAACAGCAAAGTGAAAGAGGGACGAAATGGAAAGTTAGAATCGCACATCAACAGTGCAACCGCAGTAGAAATCCTCGCAGAAAAACCCAAAACTCTCTCTTCGTTGGTACATCTCAAAAAGATAAGTAAGTTAAAGGAGGGAGACGGCCCGATTAACGTGGAGGGAAAAATAGTAACCGAACCAATCATAAGAGAAGTAACCACGGCAAGGAAGGAAAAAGTTCAAGTCGCATCGTTTGAGTTGACTGACGAATCCGGAAAAATCTGGGTTTCTGTATGGAGAGAACTCGCAGAAATCGCAAGGAAACTGACCACTGGAACCCGAATTCAGATACAAAATGGGTTTGTGAAAAAAGGGTTCGCAGAACAGCTGGAAATCACCTCGCATGATCGTACATCAATCAGAATCCTAACAAAAACAGAAGGATAAGAAGATCAACGAAAAATTGGAGAAGAAAACTTCGGTGGAGTTGCATTCGTTCACTAACTGGGCGTCACGGTCAGAAACTTTTGTTTTCAACTTTTTAGTCATTGATTAATAATTTTTGGTAAATGAACCTCGTTAGAGGTTTAACACTTTTCGGTATCCGAATATATCGAGAAAACCATGGCCTGAGAGGTTGCAAGCAAGCACTTTTTCCTCACCAGTTTGTTTACACCTCAGCGCCTCGTCTATCATGGCTCTAACCGCGTAAGAGGATTCAGGGGCAGGCAAGAAACCTTCTGTTTGAAGGAAAGTCCGGGCAGCCTCAAACACCACTTTCTCATCGACAGGATAAGTCTTTGTTCTAATGTACCCCAAGTTCCTCAAGAGACTTAGAATTGGTGCCGCCCCTGAGTATCTAAGACCATCTCCGAAAATAGGCGGCATCTCCACCTTATGACCTAAGGTGTACATTTTAAGGAGCGGCGTTTTACCTGCATGGTCTGCGAAATCATAACGATATTCACCTCGGCTTATGTTAGGCGCTGACAGAGACTGGGCTGCAAGAAATTCGC
Organism: Thermoproteota archaeon; assembly: GCA_034660895.1. GTDB lineage: Archaea > Thermoproteota > Bathyarchaeia > Bathyarchaeales > JAYEKF01 > JAYEKF01. Next base: position 21,030 of record JAYEKF010000071.1, read on the forward strand.
ATTTCCGTTTACCTTTTAGCACCTCGCCGATAGAGGGAAGTGTGAAGCCGCCGAAATTGGATCCTCCTCCGAAGCAACCTATCATCAGATCAGGTTGCTCTCCTACAATGTTGAATTGTTTAATTGCTTCAAGGCCTATGACTGTCTGATGCATTAGTACGTGATTCAGCACGCTTCCCAGACAGTAAACAAACTCTTCATTTTTCCCCGCGTACTCTAGCCCCTCAGATATTGCTATACCCAGTGAGCCAGGATGGTCGGGGGTTTCTTTGAGGATGTTTTTGCCAATTTCGGTTACGTTACTCGGTGAAGCATGAACCTCACCGCCATACATCTTCATAAGAGTTCTTCGGTCGACCTTCCAATCATGCACGTTGCGAACCCAGAAAACAACGCATTTTAGCCCCATCAAACAGGAGGCATACGATAGCGCGGTGCCCCACTGCCCGGCCCCCGTCTCTGTGCAAACACCTTCCCTGCCTTCTTCACGTGCATAGAACACCTGCGCCAACGCCGTGTTGACCTTATGGCTTCCAGTTGGAGACAGGTCTTCCCTCTTCCAGTAAAGATGCGCAGGCGTCTTCAAGAATCTCTCAAGTCTTCTCGCCCGCCTGAGCGGTCTAGGTCTACCAGCCTGTATGTACAGCTCTCTTAATTCCTCGGGTATGGGAACCCAGCGTTGATCTGAACTCTCCTGTTCTAAACATTCCTTGATCATTACTTTAGATATAAACTCAAGTCGGGACGGGGGAGTTTCAGGGTCTTTAGGTTGTGGAAGCGGTTGCGGAAGATCAGGCAGAATGTTGTACCAACTTTTTGGAAGATCATCCACTGGCAGTTCAATCTTTACTTCACTCATCTCTTCACTTTCCTTCTGTAGTGTTTTGTCCGTTTGGTTTAAAAGCATATCCTCAGATTGAGCGTTGTTTTTTCAACCATTTTTATTTTTTAAGGTTCTAGTAGGTTTTCAGTCAACCTCATCAGAAGCTCCTTTTTAAAAAAGAGCTTAAGTGTTTTCGTGCAACTTAGCAAATTGACGAAAAACCTGCGGAGAAAAAATAATTAAAAATCAGTTTGGAAGCGTTGTTTCTCCCGAAGCTAGTTTAGTTAAGTCCTCTCCTCCTTCAGCGTAACCGGAAGCAACTAATACGTCTCCAGCTTGAATGGGCACGTTTGGCTTAGGACGTATCCACCGATTTCCTCTTCTAATACATAGAACCCACATACCAGTTTCCTCCGGAATCTGAACCTCCCGCAAAGTTTTACCCACCAAAGAAGACTTTTCGGAAACTTGCACACGAGTAACGGTTTCCTCAGCCTCCTTGATAACAAGTTGTAGAACAGGATGCGGTTTCAACCCTCTTAAGACTACTTCCGCAATCTCGGCTGCTGCGTCAGCGATTTCTTCAGTAACTACCCCCAGCCGAATTAACCCAAGGAAATCTTTAGATTCTTTTGGTTTGAAACCACTGGACAAAACGAGAAGTTCAAATTCTGTATGCAAGTCATCAACGTGTTCTTCTAAAGTCTGCACCTCTCTGGCCAATTCCGGACTGTTTAACAGAAGCGAGGAGTACGCGAGGTCCATCATAAGTTCACAGGTGTCCTTTAGCTCCGCAAGTTTGTCACCAACTTTTTTGAAGGTTTCTTTAGAAATCACCATCGCTATTCCTCTTCCAATTTTTGAATGGTTCCTTCAGCCAGTCCTTTCAGTTCTTCGCTTCCCAAAGGAGCTCCACGAGTGATAAGAACGTCATCTGCTTCAATTTTTTCGTCATTTTCAGGGTTGATGAGCCATTTTTTAGCTCGACGTATGGCGATGACGTCTACACCCAACTTCGCAGCTAACTCTAACTCACCTAACTTTTTTCCAGCCAAGATAGATTTTGGGTTAACCTTAACGCGGGTTAGACGTTCTTCCACTTTTTTAAAGGCTTCACGAATAATTGGGTGGACACCAATTTTTTTCAACACGATAATGGCTATGTCTGCCGCAGCATCTGAAATTTTATCCGCGGCGGAGGCCACCACTGAAACTCCAACAAGTGCTTCAGCGTCTTCGGCGTCTCTAGCGGCGAGCATAGCGTTCATGTTTAAAAGGTAAATAAGAGCGTCTACACGGCTTTCGAGTTCTAACACTTCTTCTGCAAGTTCTTCGCTGTCGAAGAGTGCTGCTGAGTAGGCTAAATCAATCATTAACTCGGATAAATCCTTCATTTCAACCAGCAAATCTCTGACAGACACTGGTTCATATTCAACTTTTTCGAGTTTTACCACGACGTAGAAGCCCCTCGGTTAACACGCCCTCTACGCTTTCTCACTTTAATTATCCTACTAATAGCATTTATGCAACCCAGATAATTTTTACGATGCGGCGCCTCCGCAACATAGAAACTGTTTTATGAACAGTGGATAAAGGTTATTCATTCACTTTGGTGGATTAAGTGTTCAACCCGCCGCTACGAGATGGTGGTAATGGCCAATCTTTGGAAAATAGTCAAAGAAAGCAGTCTTTCGGAAGTCCTTTCTATAAGCGGCGGCGCTCTAGCAGGATTAGGACTGGCTAAAATTATAGGTGTTCTAAACGCTTTCCCCGGCATGATTATAATGGTTCCGGGTTTTATGGGATTAAGGGGAAACATTTTAGGGGCCATGAGCGCTCGGATAGGAACCGCCCTGCATACGGGATTGATAGAGCCAAAATTTACTTACACTAAACAAACGTTGACCAACATTTTGGCGTCCACTGTCCTAAGCGGCTTCGTCAACACGCTGATAGGCATTTTCGCATACATTTTCTGTGCGGCCAACGGAATTGAAGGAGCAGTTCTGTGGAAACTCATGTTATTGGGAGCGCTCAGTGGAGTACTAGCCGCGTTCATAATATCTCCTTTCACGCTTCTAATAGCAATCACTGTTTTTAGGAAAGGCGTAGATCCGGACAACGTTATGGGACCAGTCGTCACCAGCATTGGAGACATCACCGCACTCCTCTGCCTATTCATAGTTGCAAAACTTGTTTTAGGGGCTGGATGATGTGGAGACGCAAACATTAAAGCGGATAATGAAAGAAAGCACCCCAGCGCTCATAGCGGCGGCTTTAATCGACGTTGCAGCTGGAGTCGCCCTACAATTAAAAGTAGACGTTTGGGCGGCCATCCCAGCCTTCCTAATGTTGGTGCCGCCTCTAAACGACTTGGGAAACGACCTCGCATGCATAATTTCTTCAAGAATCACTACGCTCCTAGCTTTAGGCATCATTAGACCTGAATGGAAAACGAATGAAACGCTTAAGGAAAACTTCATACCGCTTATCATAGTTGGGGCGTTTTCCTCTGTTTACATAGCCATTTTAAATTTCTTGTTAGCGTACGCGATAGGTGTGGAAACCATTTCGTTAGGAAGTTTCATCGCCGTCTGCATCATCGCGGTGATGCTGTTAACCTCACTAGTTGCTGTCATTTCAATCTCCGTAGCTTTTTTAGCTTGGAAAAAGGGTTTAGACCCGGATAACACTACGATACCCATCAGCACAAGCATATCTGATGTGTTGGGAATCCTCTGTCTCCTGATTGCAATCAGAATCATAGGGTTTATCTAAGAAAAAACTGAATTCGCAAGTTGTTTAGTTATCGAACGGAGAACCAGATAAAAAAACAAAATTATGGATAAAAACTTCATTAAACATTTATACCCCAAAATATTATTTTCATTACAAAGCTAAAAGGTGACGCCATGAAAAAGGCGGTAATGGACTTTTGGGGCGTTCTGAAAGATTTGAAAACGATTTTAAGTTGGTTTGAAACTTGGGTGCCAACGTTCATAACTATGGGAGTCGTCGGCTTCTGGTGCCTCTTTGCCTTCGCCCATAGTTTACCAAACCCTTGGAGAACCATCCTCGTCTGGGGAACGTTACTGGGGATGGTAGCCATCGTCCCTGAACGTCGATAACACTTTTATTGCGCGAAGTTAGCCCTTTTCAACTTTGTTAATCACATCTTCGATGATTTCTAAGCCAGCGTCTACAAGTTCCCTTGTGATATTAAGCGGCGGCGCTATTCTGAGCGTGGAAACACCGCAGGTGATTACAGCTACTCCACGTTTCCAACTTCTTATCATAATTTCTTGAGCTTTTTTCTTAGCTACTTTCTTAGTTTTCTTATCTTCAACAATTTCAGCCCCAATCATCAGACCCTTTCCCCTAACGTCACCGAGGATTTCGCTTTGTTCCTTCAACTCTGTCAGCCGCTTCAAAATGTATTTGCCCTGTTTCTCAACGTTTTCAAGAAGCTTCTCCTCTTTAATTACGTTAATAACGGCCATGGCGGCCACGCAGGACAGGGGGTTCCCACCAAAAGTGCTGGCGTGGGATCCTCCTTCCCAATCCATCAGTTCGGCTCGAGCTATAGTTGCGCCTAGAGGCAGACCGGAAGCAAGAGCTTTGGCCATACAGATTACGTCTGGTTCGATTTTCCAGTGTTCAACGGCGAACCATCTTCCAGTTCGTCCCATTCCCGCTTGAACTTCATCGTCAACCAATATCAACCCGTATTTGTCCGTCAGTTTTTTGAGACGTTGGAAGTATCCAGGCGGCGGCACTACGTATCCTCCTTCTCCTTGAATTGGTTCGAAGAGTACGGCGGCGACTTCTTCGGGTGGAACATATTTTTGCAGCACCATCTCATCGATGTAGTCCACGCACCAGTAGTTGCAGTCAGGATAGGACATTTTGAAGGGACAACGGTAACAATAAGGGTAGGGCACGTGGGTGACGCCGGGCATAAGTGGGAAAAAATATCTTCGCTGAACTGCTTTGCTCGCTGTGAAAGACAATGATCCGACGGTTCGTCCGTGAAAGGCGCCGATGAAACCGATAAAACGTGACCGTCGAGTGTGCCACTTCGAAACTTTTATGGCGGCTTCAACTGCTTCAGCTCCGCTGTTTCCGAAGTACACTTTCTTTTCGAAGTTTCCAGGGCTGATTTCGCAGAGGCTCTTCGCTAAATCCACGCTTTCCCGATAGTAGAAGTCGGTGTTTGAGTAATGTAGAAATCGGTTGCATTGAGCTTTCACGGCGTTAACCACTTTTGGATGGCTGTGTCCAACATTCATGCAAACTAATCCGGAGTTAAAGTCGATATACTTGTTTCCGTCCACATCCTGTATGATACAACCTTCTCCAGATTCAACAACTAGTGGATAAAACCGCACATACGAGGGAGAAATCAGTGCTTCATCTTTCTTCACGAGCTCGCGCGCTTTTGGACCTGGGGGGCGAACCACAATCTTTGGGTAATCAACCATACATTACCACCTACGTATAGAAAGCCATTTTATAACCGTTCAGTTTAATATAGATTACTACCATTTTATTATTGGACTGCAAAACCATGCCTACACTAAACTTTGACAGGTCTAGCTTGTTTTAACATATTCAAAAGGAACAAAATGTATAATGAGTTGTGTTCTAGCTGTATTCTCGGAAGGTGTACCCGCATTTGGTGCAACGGAAAAACTGCGTCATGCTCTCATCTGCTCCTCGAGTTTGCACCTGCCAAACATAAGCCAATCTATTTCCACACTTAGGGCATTCTACCCTGATTGTAGGTAAAGTCCGTAAATCTTGTTCCTTACGCCCAATAACCGCAATGTCTTCTTTACCACCCTGCTGAACCAGCACAGCCCTCTCTAATCCGCTACCTATCTTCTTCTCGAAACCACACTTCGGACAACGTAACACCAAAACGTTTTTTTTACCCTTCTTGTTAGGCACCAGCCGCGTTCCACACTTAGGGCAAAACTCCAAAGACTACACCCCTAAACTCCAACCGTCCAACAACCTTAACATGGGGTCATTTAAACTTTTTCTTCACTTAATTCAGATTCCGACTAAACACTACTATGTATACCCAAACCAGAAGCAATAATATGCGCAACCCGTAAAGCCTCTGGAACGCAACTTCTTGTACTTGTCCGCCTAACGATCTCCATCGCATTCTCCACCGAAACCCCAGCAGCTTGCAAAAAAAGCTTACAACTTTCCCTAACCTCTATTTGAATCAACTCCCCAGCGTTCTCCATTCTTCTCCATCTCTCCTCTGCAAAAGGCAGATTCTCTAAAGCCGCCCGAATACTGTTGAAATCCGGTCTTTCTCGAGAAACCGAAATCACTGGCAATTGTAAACGTTCAAACAGCTCCTTAATGTCAACAACATTAAACCCACCGAAAGTAACGCCGTCCAACAATATCACTCGCAACTGTTTGTAATGTGGAGACCCACGTACCATGCTTGCAATTTTCTCCGTTGCATCTAACCCATCCACATCGATCCTTGTGCGCATAAAACCGTCCAACCAATAACCACCACGAAAAACCACACCAACCACATTCACTGTTCCCCGTGAATGAGGGATAAAACCAGCGTCGTCCACGCCTAAGACCCGAATCTCCGGCTTAATGCTCCGAAAATTTTTAACCGCCAAAACCATAACCGCCAGAAGCAACGCCTTAATTAAAGCTCACAACGTTATAAACCTAACGAAGGAGAAACAGAAACTGACCCAGCCGAAATTACCCTTCCTCAAAAAACATCAAACTCTAACTAGTATCTTAACAGACCAAAAACTCGCCAAACTAGGAGACGCTTACCTAAACTTCACTTACTCCCTAGCCCTAACCAAAAGGAAAAAACATCCGACGGGTGTAAAAGTTGAAAGCCGCATCCTTGCTGAAGCTCTTAAAAAGGCCAACCTAAGAAAATATTTACCACATAGAACTGACCGGCACAAACAAGCCGATGCAGCTGAGGCGCTTGTCATCTACGCATGGAACCAAAACTTACTAACCATTCAAGAAACCGTCCAAATTCTGCAACAACATGAAGACGCCGTTGACGCGTTTTCTTCCCTAATCTGTTTAGCAAAGACAAAAATTCAACCATAAAATCTTAGCTACTTCCGCTCCACTTATCCAACGCTGATTCAAAAGCAACCTGAAAACTCTCAATCCGCTTTCGCATGTTCTTAACCGCCCTTTGTAAAGCCACGCTTGGGTTCCGTCTGCCCTTGGTACGAACATAAACTACTGGACTTGCAACCAAGGGATGGGGCAGGGTATACCCGCCCATTTCCACGCCATCGTCCTCTAAAAGAGTTTTCTGTAATAAATTACAGAATGTGTGAGTTTCCCCTTCAATCTCCAACTCTAACTCGTTGGAACTCCTTTTCAAAACTTTCACTCTCACCACATGTTCCCCCTACAAGGCAGCCTCTCCATAATCCGAAGCAATTTTACGTTTTTCACGATTTCCACACCTAGGACAATACATCCGCAGCCCTTTCCGTTGCAACAGGTATCCACACCGGGAGCAAAAAGCGTAAATGACGCCTAAATGTTTTCCAACTGTGGTTAAGTGGCGCGACCTATTTTTCACGCTTGTAACTTTGGCCCGAATAACATCTCCAAGCTTACACGCGTCAAACATTGAGTTCACATATTGTTCACTAACGTCTGAAACGTGTAGGAAGCCGCTGAAAAATCCAGAGAGGTTTTTCCCACCGACTTCTGATATACGTACGATAGCGAAATTGCTTTTTGTTCCGGAAACTTGGCCGATGACTGTGCTTCCGGGTCCTGGGATTACCGCCGGGGGCGCCAAAGGATGCACTGAAATTTCCTTTTTTAATACGTCTAGGAGTGTGCACCCTACGTTTTTGGAGTAGATAATGCCTTGTTTCACGTACGTTCCGGAAGCAGGAGTGAACTCTTCTATCACGCCTAAGCGGTCCCCAGGCACAACGATGTTTCCACTTTTTTTATTGGATTTGGGCATAAACTTTTCCTTCTATTCGATACGAATCTACCTTAACTGTATATTTTTATTTCGTGTGAAACTTGAAGAGTTTCGGAATTTTCATTTCCAACGGAAAGATTCCCGTAACTTTTCCCCCGCACTGCTCAATAAACCTTTTCATAAACTTACGGTTGCTTCTCCCACTTTTGTGAAGTGAATATAAATAGTGGTCTAGCTTAAGAGCTTTTTTAATGAACTTTCGGTCAGCAGTTCTTTTTTGCACACCGAACGGGAGGTTTTGTACGCTGCTAAGTACAGGATTTCAGCAGCAACTTTCTGGCAAACATGTATTGCTCAACACAAATTTTTGGCGGCGGGTGAGGCAGGATTTCTGCGATGGCAAGTTCTAAGTGTAGTTTTCGAACCAACCTTTTTCCCATAGTTCCTCCCAGTTCATTTCACCGAGCACCACAAGAGCCTCATTCCAATTGATAAACGGTCTGCGAAATTTAGAAACATTGTCTAAAGCTAGTCGAGGGCAAGCAGTGTTTACGAACGCGTCTATGGTTGGAAACTCCATAAGAGCTTGCGGGGTTATCTCTTTCAGCGCAAGTAGCAAAGCGTTTCTGCCCATTTTTTCAAATTTCTCCTTGATTCTTATCGCTTCACCCAATCTCTGTTGTCCAGTTTTCAAACCAATTAACACTCCGAAATTTTTCGCTTTCTTCGCTTCTGAAATGTTCGCCCATCTTTGCTTCAATATTTTTTTAGCTTCGCCTTCAAGGGAAAACGCCCTTTTTCCATAAGGGTCCGCGATTATAGTTGGCTTCATGGTTGCTAACGCTACTCCTAAACCGTGAAATCTACCGCCTCCAACAAAAAGAAAGGCGTCAACATCTTTTGAAATCGACTTAGCATTGCTAAAATTACATCCGATCACTTGGCCGGCGTATTTTACACGCCCCAAATCTCCAATGGTGACGATTTTTCCAGCTTCGAGCAACAATTCTCTTGCTTTGTTAATCTGGTGAATATGTTGAACCGTAGTGGTCAATCCTACACGCTCCCAATTTTTTAGGCAGGGTATTGCTTTTCTCACAGCGTCTTCTACGTCAATGTTCGCTCTCGCTTCAATGTAAATTGCTGAAACCCCTTCTCGCTTCATCATCTCAGTATGGCCGTAATGAACAATCAAATCTGCATTGAGACTTTCCGCTTCTGATGTAGCTAGATCGCAAGCACCGTAGCAAGGGTCGGCTGAAACAACAGCCAGCGCCCCAGTTTTTTCAACAAAGGTCGCTAGGTGTGGTCCTTCACGCTTTAACCCTTCTGGCAGCTGTATGAGAACCCGTTTTGCTTTCCGTTTGATGATTTCTTCTCTTAATCGGTTTTCTTCCAGATTGTAGATCGCTGTTTCCATTCGGAATTACCGCTACAAAACAAAAAGGATTACAAAAAGTCGAGTCTATGATAGGAGGTCACTTGACAGATTTATCCCATTTCGGCATCCATTCTAAGTCTTGACTAGACTTGCCACGGCCACGCGCCGCATTTTTCCGCACTTCAGCCAGCTGTTCAAGCAACATTTTTTGCTCGATACTTGCTACTAACCGTCGTGTGCTGATTACGGCGTCGGCGTTTACCGATATGCTGTCGATACCACAACGTACAAGGAACTCCGCAAAGTCCGGTAAATCTGATGGAGCCTCTCCACAAATCGAAACGGTGCATCCATGCTCGTGGGCTACTTTAATGAGGTGGCTGATGATTCGTTTGATAGCTGGGTCTCGCTCATCGAAGTATCCCATTTGCCCAAGCCTTTCTGAGTCTCGGTCGATCATCAGAACTCCTTGCGTCATGTCGTTGGAACCTATTGAGAATCCATCACATAGTTCGGAGAATTTGTCAGTTAAGATGGCGATGGATGGTGTTTCAGCCATGAACCAGACTTGAAAGTCTCTTGAACGCTCAAGCCCTTCTTCCTTCATGATTTCGAGGCATTTTTCAGCTTCCCACACCGTTCGGATCATTGGCAACATCACCCATACGTTTTTCAATTTCCATTCTTTTCGACACTTTTTGATTGCTTGGCACTCTAGTCTAAACGCTTTCTCGTACCATTGACTTATGTAGCGGCTGGCTCCACGCCAACCCAACATCGGGTTTGATTCCTCGATTTCATATTTTTCTCCACCTTTCAAGTCTCGGTATTCGTTGGTTTTGAAATCGCTGAACCTTACAACTACGGGATGTGGTTGTATAGTCCTTGCAACGGCGGCGATACCTTCAGCTAATTTGTTGACAAAACTTTCTCCTCGCTCAGTTTCTAGGAGATGCATCGGGTGTTCCCCTACATAGCTGGCGAGAATAAATTCGATGCGCATGAGACCGATTCCGTCGAAAGGTAAATGTTTATAATCCTCAATTTTTTCTGGGACACCAAGGTTCATGTAAATTTTGGTAGCGGTTACCGGAGCCGACATCAACCCAACTCCACTTGACACTGCAGTTGACACTGACGTAGTTGGCTCTACAAACTCCTTTATAAATCCCTCATACACCACTCCGCTTTTAGCGTCCACCGTGTACTCCTGATTCATCTTCATCAACTTTGTCGCGTTCCCCGTTCCAACCACACAAGGAATGCCCAACTCTCGACTCACAATAGCTGCGTGGCAGGTGACGCCTCCTTTATCAGTCACGATGGCTCCAGCTAATTTCATGAACGGCACGTAATCTGGATCCGTCATGGAGGTCACTAACACATCGCCTTTATCTATAAGATCAGAGGCATCCTCCGGAGTTAGAACTAACTTGGCAGTGCCTGCACTCACACTTCTCTTACCAGCAGCTATCCCTCTCACAATAACCCTTCGTTCTAAGAGAGGAGAAGACACGGCGAACGGTTTCGACACTTCGATTTCTTCGGCTGTTTTTAAGCTCCAAACTGTTTCAGGTCTAGATTGAACAATGTAAATGTTCTTAGGAAAGGAAAGCCCCCGGTCTATCGCCCATTCGACATCTTGAGGTATTCCATAGTGTTCTTCTATAAGCTTGGCAAGTTCAGCAAGTGCTACTATCTCCTCATCAGTTAAGCAGGGTTCTTCTTGCTTATCATCGGGCACCTCGGTTTCTATAGTCTTGCCAGTTTCGGAGTCACGAACGTGTTGTACGGCTTTTTTGACAACTTTTTTGTCAATGATTTTCAACGATTTTTTGTCGACAACATAATGGTCTGGAGTAACTTCTCCGGAAACAACGGTTTCACCCAATCCCCAGTTTGCTTCAATCACAATCTGGTTCTCCTGCCCAGTCACCGGATTTATAGAAAACATCACACCTGCTACCTTTGCATCCACCATCTTCTGCACACCCACACTGATAAGAACGTTTTCATGCTTGAAGCCTTTCTCAGTTCGATAAAAAATGGCTCGGGGTGTAAAAAGGCTGGACCAACATTTCACAGTCTTTTCAAGTAGCTCCTCAATCCCCCTCACGTTCAAGTAAGTTTCTTGTTGCCCCGCAAACGAAGCTCCCGGCAAATCTTCTGCTGTGGCGCTGGACCGCACAGCCACGAGAGGCGGGTTCACCCCTGCTTGACCGTTAAGTTTCTGGTAAGCTTTTTCGATGGCGTTAGCGATTTCTTTGAGTATTGGAGTGGACTCAATGAGTTCGCGCACTTTTTGGGAGGCTCCTTCGAACTGTTTTGGATTATCGATGTCCGTAGCAGTTTCCTCAAGGATTTTGTACATTTTTTCGGCGATACCGGTGTCTATGATGAACTTCTCGTATGCTTGGGCGGTGACCGCAAACCCTGGTGGAACGGGTATTCCTGCTTGAATCATTTCCCCTAGGTTTGCGACTTTCCCCCCTACAAGAGGAACATCCTCTTTACCTAAGTTGTTGAACCAGAGGATGAGTTTTTCTTTTCCTTTACTACTAGTTTGCAAACAGTTCATCTCTTTTTTAATCACCTATTTTCTCTATAATTATTCGGCATGGTGTGGGCAGTTTAGCTCTGCCCCTCCTCAGCGATTCTTTAGCGGTTTCTAAACCGTTTTTGTTCACGTCCACGGTGATCACCACTTGATTGCGGTCTACTCGTGCTGCGGTTCCAATTGGTTTGCCGAATGATTTTTTCATTCCATCTTGCAGTCGGTCTGCGTGCGCTCCGAAGATCATTTTGTTTTCTCGGAGTATAGTGTGGGGGAATGGTTTGATGTGTAAGCAGTAGTTTTCTCCTAGTTTTTCGGAGAGTAACCGGTTTACTGCAATACGTGCGGCTTCTAACGCTGTGTGGTGGATTTGAACTTTTTTCTGGGCGATTAATTTGGTTCTATACTCGAAATCTGCTTGTGTGTCGCCCATGGTGAACTTGGTGATTTTCGGAGTGGGAAAACCTTTGATGTATTTTTTTCTGGTGTAGGGCCGCCCCTTTACCTTCCGGTAATTTTTAGACTTCATTTTGATTTTCCCCCACAGCATTGAAAATTGGTGATATTTAAACAGTTTGTTAATTTTGGCTACTTATTGGTTGTATACATTGATGAAAGGTTTTATGAAGAGGGGTCGGTTGATGGTTGGTTTTTGAACCATTTTTGGACTAGTTTTTGGTAGTTTTTGAAAACCCTTTTTAGAATAGGAGTGTACATCTGTTTTTCTTCTTCAGTCATGTATTGGAATTGGTATTGTCCTGTGTAGGG
>JAYEKF010000072.1:0-8485 GCA_034660895.1 Thermoproteota archaeon
AACACCTTGTACTCCTGGTTGCTTGTAATGTTGTACGGGTAACCTTCAGCCTTACGGTTAGGTCCAAGAATCCAAAGCTCAGTAAAAAACTCCGTTCGGGGAAGAACCAACAATCTACTCAATGCAGGCGAAGCCACAACCAACGCCAAAACTCCCACAACAACAAAAAAGACAAAACGATGCTCCTCCAAACCCATCAACCCGCTACCTCCCTGCTTCAGCATATTTTTTCTTCAATAAAAACCAAACAACAAAACCGCCGCAAACAACAACTACAGTTCCAACAATAGATCCTACAAAGTTAACCATAAAATCCCAATAACGCATCTGTAACGCAGTTTCCTTTAAACCATCAGCCTCAACAACAAAACCATCCAACTTTTCTTGGCTCTTAACAGCAAAATAATGCGCACGCGTAAAATTCTTCTCCTTGTAAGCTAAATTAGCTCTAGACAATAACCCCCCAGCTTCATTAAGAACAGCAAGCAAACCCGTAATATTTGCACCAGCCTCATCCGCATCCGCAACAGCCTGGTAACAAACACCAATCCTATCCATCGCCTTAGCAATAGCCAACTCAACATCATCTTCACTAACTGCAAAAACACCAAAAGGAAAAACAACAACGGAAAACAGAAACATCAAAGCCAACAAAAAACCAAACCTCAAAACAACACCACGCACGCGCAAACCCCCAAAACCTTTCTCACACCATAGAAACCGCTAAACTGCTTTGCAGAACTTTCTATTTTCCCTTCCTCCGTCGGTCACTAATTTTTGATGTACTCAATCCGCACATGCTTTCCAAAACTTCCCTCTCAAAAGAAATCTCTTCAAGCTCCCTCTCAAGCTTCGAATTTCTACTAGAAAAATCATTAAACCTTTCTAGAAATACTCGCCCTTTTTCTGTAACTTCATAATATCCGTTATCATTATGCCTTATCAAATCAGCCCCAACAGTTTTCTTCAAATACTTCTCAAGCAGCTTATAACTCAAATTGGCAATGTACATAATCCTCGTCTTCTTAGCCCCATCACTGGCAACATCTAAGATGTCAGCTATGATCTCTAATTTGCTCCTATACTTCACAGTCAAACCACAACCAGAAAAACTGTTCAAAAAATACTGAAGCCTACAAACTCATCAGAAATGAAGCCACCCATGCCCGCCCTTCTTCAACTGCTGCTTCCTGCTTTTCTTCGGCCGCTCACGATAATCAAACCTTCTTTTTCCAGCCTCAGTGACCTTCCTCAACTTTGTTTTAATAAACTTCCTCCAACCGCCAACCGTTGGATCAGGAGGCACAACATAATGCACATCCTTAGGCGCCCAACTCTCTAAAATCTCACGAAAACTAGGGATCTTAGCATCTCTAGACGCAAAAATAACGGTTCCCCTATCAAGAAAAAGCCTGTTATAATCATGCCTAGCTATCCCCTCAGCTCTAACCTTATCATCAATCCGCTCCCTCCACAAGCTCTTCCACTCCTCCTTCAACTCCCGCCGAAACTCAAACCATTCACTCTTATCCATAGACCAATCCCTCCCTGACGGGAGCGGACGAGAAAACCATAAGTCAGCCGTCCTCTCCTTATTTTCCCTTTTATTCTTATTCGAATTCGAGATATTTAAACCGTGCAGAATGAAACATCTAGGTTAATCGTCTAGAAAAAAAACAGATTGTTCTGTAACAAAAATAAACCTGTTCCAGAGAAAACAAAAATTTTGCTAGACCAGTAATTCCCAACCCTTAAAATTTAAAACACCAATTAAAAAACATGCTCACCACAACAGACATATTAACAATAATCGAAGAAGAAAACCCAAACATCAAACAACTAACAAAAAAACTTGAAATACCACCAGAACAACTAGAAAAAATACTGAAAGACCTCAGCGACTACAACCTTGTAGAGTACAATCAACAATCCGGAAAAGTAAAGCTGCCCTCATGGCTTCTCAACATCAACAAAGAAATCAAAAACATAAAGCCAACAACCGGAACAATAATCCTCCCCAAAAACCAAGAAATAAAAATCCAAGACATCACCCTCGGAAACTTCACAAAAAACAACCTAGAACTAAACATAAGACTAAAAGCAAAAAAGAAAGAAATAGCCATATGCAAAATAACCTAACTCAAAGCAAATTTAACATCCTTCAACTTTTCCAAAACCATCTTACCCTTCTCAGTAGTGCGATAAACAAACGAACCATCACTATTATGAACCTTACTAATCAACCCCTTACTCAAAGCCGCAGACAAATACTTACGAAGCGTCGAATAACTCAAATTCGCCCCATACATAAGACGAGTAACCCTCACATCCCCCAAAGACACACTCAAAATATCCATCAGAATCTGAATCTCACCCCTTCGACGACCCAAACTCACCACCAACCTAATAGCCAGAACTATACTTCCATACTACCAAAAACCTATTAAAATTTGCGAAACCCCACCCCATAACAAATACACCCACATAACAACTAACCTCATCACACCAGTTTTACTTCCACATACACCCCAACTAATCCGAGCTAGCTACAATGAAGAGAAATCATACAAAAATTATCACGAATACTCTAAGTGCGACTTCACAAGTCAGGAACAAGACAAGATAACACACCACGCTAACTTGAATTTTTCCCATCTCAATCATTACTTTCAGCAGTTGACGAGGAAAAATTTGATAGCTGAAGTTAAAAACAATCCGGATCAAGCTGTTTTGTACAAGACTACAGAGCGTGAAAAAATGCTGTTAGACATTCAAGGAAAACTCAAAATCACATTTCCATTTATTTAGTTAACAGCAATCTCCCTCATTTCTTACCTACACATATTTACACTTCTAGTTGCACCATCTTTCATCTTTTAAAACATTGAATAAACCGTCAAGTCTGGCAAGCGCAACACCACCTGACATCTTGGCTGCTAAGAATTCAAGACTAAGAACACGTAAACCAAACAATTGATCCGATATTGAACATACACATGTTTGTTCTATACATTTGTTAAGGAGTTATATACCAGTTGGACTCTGAATTAGAGTTCAAATCCCGTGGGGAAAATTTTAAAAAAAAGAAAAAAAGGAGGGGTGTTTTTTTAGCTGGCGGATTCAACGTTGACTTCTACTTTGTACTGGGCGCTGGCTGTGAACACTGTGATGCTTGCAGTTGTTCCTATGTCGCTTACGGATATGGTTCCTGGCGTATCAATGTACATGACTAAGCATTCACCCGACTTCAAAGACAAATCAGCTGTAGCGTTCTTATAACCACCCGCTGTAAAATTGCCTACAATCTCTAAATCAGCAGTCGGTTCTGAGGTTACTCTCTTGTACCGAATAGATGCCCAATCTATTTCGTAGCCACGTATCTGAACCTTGTCGATAAGAGTATCCCTTCCACCAATGTTCTTAATGACAAAAGCAGCCTGTGTAAAGGTGCTGTTAGCCCATATGTGGGCCTTCGTCACCTTCAGGTTTTCCTCTTGTACTCTGGTGGTGGTCATGTTGATGGCGTAGTAGGTTACAACGGTTGCAAGCAACACCGAAACCACTAAGATGATCAAAGTTGTCACTACAGTGCTAAGCCCTTTCCTATTCTTTAGCAAATGTTTCATTCTGTATTTCTCCTTAGCTGGCGGATTCAACGTTGACTTCTACTTTGTACTGGGCGCTGGCTGTGAACACTGTGATGCTTGCAGTTGTTCCTATGTCGCTTACGGATATGGTTCCTGGCGTATCAATGTACATGGTTAAGCATTGGCCTGATTTCAAAGACAAATCAGCCGTAGCTAAGGTATAATCAGGATGTGTCACGAGATTGTCTATTAGAGTCAAGTCTGAAGTGGGTTCTGAAGCTGATTTATTGTAATACACGCTCGTCCAAGCTATTTCGTATCCGCGTATCTGAACCTTATCGATGAGAGTGTCCCTTCCACCAATGTTCTTAATGACAAAAGCAGCCTGCTGGAAGGAGCTGTTAGCCCATATGTGGGCTTTTGTTACCTTCAGGTTTTCCTCTTGTACTCTGGTGGTGGTCATGTTGATGGCGTAGTAGGTTACAACGGTTGCAAGCAACACCGAAACCACTAAGATAATCAAAGTTGTCACTACAGTGCTAAGACCTTTCCTATTCTTTAGCAAACGTTTCATTTTATTTTCTCCATCGCTAGAAATTCCATCAGGGAAAATATGACGGTTTGTGTGTAGAACAGTACTACACATTAAACGCTTTACTTCAAGTACTCTTACTCAATGGCTAGGGCCTTTCGGCTCTTTAGGAAGTGTTGCCTCGAGGGAGGGACATAACCTTCTAGGTATTTTTCTCCGTACCCCCTCGGGGCAACTAAAAACTTTTTTGGATAAATAAAAAAAAGAAAAAAGGTAACCCCTCTAACTTCGAACAAGTTATTTTAACCTCCCAGTTAACGCAAAACACCACGCTAGGAAGAATCTTAGAGCGGACGGATGCCATAAATTCAATAAGTAAATGT
This sequence comes from Thermoproteota archaeon, assembly GCA_034660895.1. GTDB lineage: Archaea > Thermoproteota > Bathyarchaeia > Bathyarchaeales > JAYEKF01 > JAYEKF01. The sequence goes on from JAYEKF010000072.1 coordinate 4,503, forward strand.
GTTTACGTTATGACTGGTGAGGTTACGGTTCTTCTCGCCATCGGCGTTATCCTCAACATGATTTGAGCATATAGACTTACCAAAATCTAAGTTTGCATGAAACATGATATTGGACACGACATTTATTGCTCAGTAGTTTTCTTAGAGTTTTCATTTCTTTCTTTTTCTCCTATATTTGTATGCTAAAGTAGCAGCTATAACGTGGATGTTATGTAAGACGTTATAGAGCCGTTGAACGCTTATTAGAATGAAAGCAATTCTCAAGAGATTTCTGTCGTATCTATGCTGATAAAACTTTACAAAGAGAATAGTGAAGATACCTAGAGTCGCTAACTTAAGAAAGTAAGGAATCCAAATTCCGAGAGGATTCGTCTCATAGACATAAGGAAGATTTAGTCCTAAAATAGAGGTACAACAGGGTTTTCTTTCCATTGATCTCCACCATTTGTATAAGACTACAGAGCATGGAAAAACGCTGCTAGACATTCAAGGAAAACTCAAGATCACATTTCCATTTATTTAGTTAACAGCGATCTCCCTCATTTCTTGCCTACGCATATTTGCACTCCTAGTTGCACCATCTTTCATCTTTTAAAACATTGAATAAACCGTCAAGTTTGGCAAACGCAACACCACCTAACATTTTGGCTGCTAAGTAATTCACGACTAAGAACACGTAAACCAAACAATTGATCCGATATGGAACATACACATGTTTGTTCTATACATTTGTTAAGGAATTATATACCAGTTGGATTCTGAATTAGAGTTCAGCTGGTGCAAACCAGCTACGCTTTAGCTATGAAATAGCTTGTGCCTCAACTCAGGGCACACTAAAGACAACTTGGGTCCGGGGGACTAAACTGGGAGCCCCCGTTAAAGGGTTAAGCGCATGCTTAACCTGATGACAGCCCTAAAAAAAAGAAAGGAGAGTGACAAAAAGAAAATGAAAACCAAAATGACTGCAATATTCGCTACTTTAATGGTTGTTTTAACCGTTGTTGGCTTCGCATACGCCCACTGGGAAAAAACCATAACAATCAACGGAACAGTAGAAACAGGAGAAATAGACTTAACAATCATCGAAGCCGTTGACGATGACGACGATATAGACCCTGGGAAAAACAAAGACGTAGCACAAACCACAATAACAATAGACCCAGAGGACCCCGAAAAAGCAATCATAACAATCATCAACGCCTACCCAAGCTACGAAGTAACCTGGAACATCACAATTAAAAACACTGGAACCATACCAGTTAAACTACAACAAATCAACGTAACCACCCCAGAATGCATCACAGCCGAAACATGGGGTGACATAGGAGAACAAATCGACCCCGAATCCTGGGGTGGAACACCAGACAAGTACCAAACGGAAAACTCAGGTCGAATACACCTAGAACAATCCACCGTTCTCGGAGAAACATACACGTTAACCATCGAATTCATATACGTCAACTGGAACGAATACATACCACCACCCCCAACTTAAACACCACCATAAAAACACCAATAACCCAACTCTATTTTCCCCTTTTTTAAACCCCTCAATCACAACCTAAACGGAACAGGAAACATGAAACACATCCTCCCAATTTCCATCCTGATCATAACCGTTTACTTACTCACCAACCTAATTGTTCCTGTTACATTTAGAGGCGAAATAATATTCCTAGCAGACGTAATCCTATGGGCTGTTGCAATAGCCACAACCTTACTGATCTCAAAACATCAACACAGTAGAACATGGCGAACCAACAAAACCACGCTCCAACTCGCCGCAGTAATCGCCACACTACAAATATCCCTCTCAGTCTTCGCAAGCTTCTTCATGGGCTTCGGCAAAAACCCAAACGTTTGGACACCGTCAACCCTAACCATCTACCTCCCCTACTTACTAGCACCTTTCCTTGCAATAGAAACTTCACGAGCCTACCTAGCCCAAACAACCAGCAAACGCAAACCAACCCTCGCATTACTGCTCATAAGCCTGTTCTACACGCTCATCACAGTATCCATACCAAAATACACAAGTCTCACAACACCGCTTGCAATATCTGAATTCCTCATCAAAACCTTCATTCCAACCCTCGCCGTAAGCCTACTAGCCACATACTTCGCTTTTCTCGGCGGATTCCCAGCAAACCTCACCTACATGGCAATACCAGCATTATTAACATGGTTCAGCCCAATCCTACCAAACCCACCAAAGCAAACCCAATCCATGACAACCGTAATCGCAACAACAATAGGCTTCCTGGTTCTAGACCAAACAGTAAAACCACCACCAACACGCAAAACACGCAGAACCATCAAAAAACAAAAAAGTCAACTACCATACTGGACAGCCATCACATTAATAGGCTTAATAGCCGTCTGGTCGTCAACAGGGTTACTAGGTTTCACACCAACAATAATCGCAACCGGAAGCATGCAACCAACACTAAAACCCGGCGACATAACAATCATAATATCAACACCATCAAACACACTAAAACCCGGCGACATAATCCAATACCACACCGCAGACGCCCCAATAACCCACCGCGTAATAAACACATACGTATCTGAAGGGTCAAGATGGTTCATAACAAAAGGCGACGCCAACAACGCCCCAGACAACCCAGTGAACGAACGCCAATTAATAGGCAAAGTAATGTTCACAATACCCCAGCTAGGATGGATAAGTATAACCCTAAAACACTTCGCCGCCAACACATACACGTTCCTAACAAAAACCCTGCCACAAACACTAACAACAGCATGGATGTGGATAACAACAAACGGCGTCTACACAACATCCGTGTTAACCTTCACCGCCTACACATACCTACTCTTAACATACAAAAGCCACAGAAAAGAAGGAAAAACCCAAAAAGAATAAAAAAATACTAGCAACATTCACAATCCTACTGTTCGCACTAGCAACAACAGGGTTCGCACACTCCCACCGGAGAGAAACACTAAACATACAACCCACATTAAACAACACTCAACAACTTACAAAATAGGTTCAAGACCAGACATGAAAAAACCCGAAAAAACCATAATTCTACTTACACTTTTCACAATTTCAACCCTAATCTCCATCATAACCGTCTACGCAGTACACCAAACTCCAACGGAAAAAACCATAACAAACACGCTATGCACATACACAAGCACAGCAACATACAACTACACAGCAACCCTAGAACCAAACACAATCTACAACAACAAAACAACCCTAAAACCAAACGAGGGCACACTCTACCAGCCAATAACAAAACAAATCAACATAACATTAACATACACATTCCACGCAAACGTCTCCACAGAAACCACAATAACTTACAGCTTAACACAAACCCTCAAAACAGCAGCATGGACACACCAAATAGCTACGACAACACCACCACCACCAACTAACAAAACACAAATCCAAATACCAATACCACCAATAAACAAAAACGCACTGCAAACAATAAAATCAAAAATTGAAACGGAAACCGGAACCACCGCATCAACCTATTCCCTGCAAATATCCCCCACATTCACAATAAACGCTAACACCACGGTAGGCTCAATTCAACAAACCTTCACCCCCACACTTACAATAGACTTCAAACACACAGACCAAGGCAACATAATCACAATAGAAGACCTACACCAAACAAAATCAGGCGCAATAACACAGAACCAAACAATAACCCGCTATGACATAATAAACCAACGCTACGCATCATACATCCTAATTGCAATTTCCGCAGCTGGAACGTTCTCCTCCGCTTACTTCTACAAAAAAACCCGACCTCTCAAACCAACAAAACCAACACTAGAAGAACTCATCAAACCCTACCAAGAAAACATCATACACATCACAGAACCTCCCCTCCACCCAACCCAACAAACCATCATCACCGTTAACAACCTAGAAGACCTCCAAAAAATCGCCGAACAAACCCTGCAACCCATCCTTCACCACCAACAAACCAAAACCC
>JAYEKF010000073.1:0-8454 GCA_034660895.1 Thermoproteota archaeon
CGGACAAACCTGTTGGAACAGGCGAAGCCAACAATCGACCAGCCTTATCTCGATCTAGGCTCACCATAATAAAGGTTCGCCGCCCCCTCGCCGAAAAAATTCTTGTAGTAATCACAGCCATAACTTTCCTTGCGAGCATCGTAGCTCTTCCGGCCATACGGCTGATTATTGGGCGTACGAGAATATGGAAAATCAGCAAAGAAGATGTGGGGTTACCCGGAAGAGAGAAAACCGGCTTTCCATCCACAACCGCGAAGGTGGTAGGTTTTCCAGGTTTCACTGCAATTCCGCAAACGATGATCCTCGAGTTGCCAAGCGTGTTCAACACTTTCGGCATAACATCTTTTGACCCTACAGAAACTCCTCCAGAGGTTACGACCGCATCCGCTGAATCTAATGCGTTTCGAAGCTTTGTTTTAAGCTGCTCCGTGTTGTCTGGAACGATTCCCAGATTGACCGGAGTACCACCACATTCGGAAACTGCAACGCTCAAACTGTACGCGTTTATGTCGTAGATTTTGCCGGGTGGAAGAGGTTTTCCAGGCTTCACAATCTCTGGACCGGTTGAAAAGACGGCGACTTTAGGCGGCTTAAACACTTTAACACGGGTTATTCCAAGCGCTGCTAAAACTCCGATCTCGCAAGCACGCAGAACCCACGCCTTTTTTAGAACAGTTTCTCCCTTTCTAATGTCGAAGCCCCCCTTCATCACATTCTCTTCCTTTACAACCGACCGGTAAACAAGAAGGTTACTCCCGTCTTTCACAACATGCTCCAACATGACCACCGCATCCGCGCCCTCCGGAAGCGGCGCACCAGTAGCTATTTCTACAGCTCCTCCTTTTTCTACAATTATGCTGGGATGTTTTCCCATCTGTACACTCCCCAAAAGTTTCAAGGGTGTGGGGTTGTCTTCTTCCGCACCAAAGGTGTCTTCGGATTTCACAGCGTAACCGTCCACCGTTGACCGACTGAAAGACGGAACATTTATCGGCGCCGCTATATCTTCCGCTAGCACACGTCCATGGGCTTCCGGAAGCGAAACTTCCTCTATCCCAACTGGTTTGGCAGGAAAGTTGCGTTGAAGAATCTTTTTTGCTTCTTCTAGAGAAACCAGTCTTCTAAACACATAAGACATCTCCTAGGTGCTAAAGAGGTGCACAGTAACCAGCTCCCCCTTCTTAAGCCCTTCACGGTCCTCCGGAGCCATCACGTAGCCGTTCGCCTTCGTCATGGTTGAAAGAATCCCAGAACCTTTCACTCGAACCGGCTGGGCAAAAAACTCGCCGTTCTTTTCGGAAACATGCACTCTTAGAAAAACTCGTCGTCCTAGGACTGAAGCAACTTTTCGAGTCAGTTTTGCTTTTAAGGTCGGTCGAGGCTTACATCTCGTTCCCAACAGCTTGAATATCAGCGGCCGGGCGAAAACATCAAAACCGATCATAGCCGCCACTGGGTTCCCTGACAACAGCAAAACTGGCTTATCACGGAGAACAGCCAGCGCGGTAGGCATGGCGGGACGCATGGCTATTCCGTGCACCACCACTCCAGGCGAACCTATCTGATTTACGGCGGCGGGAACCAAATCAGCCTTTCCAACGCTTGTACCTCCCGTAGTGATAACTACATCCGCCTTCTCTAATCCTTCCTGAATTTTCATAGCGATTTCTTTTAAATTGTCTTTTGCAATGCCTAAATCTATCAGCTGGGCGCCGAGCTGCTGACACATGCTTGAAAGAATCAGTCGGTTCACCTCAATCACCTGGTTCTCGCCAAGTTGACATCCCAAGTCAACTAGTTCGTTGCCGGTGGATAGAACGGCGACTTGTGGGTTTTTTACAACCTGAACGGTTGTCACTCCTAACGCCGCCAACAATCCTAGATGATGGAAACAAAGCTGTGTTCCCGCTTCCACAGCAATCTCGCCTTTCTGCACATCTTCACCACGTTTTGAAACATTTGTCCATGGTGTAACTGGCTTCCAAACCTCAATTTCATCACCTAATTTTTTCGTGTATTCCAACATGACCACCGCATCTGCACCCTCCGGAAGCGGGGTTCCCGTCCATACAAGTTTCGCTTCGCCTTCATGAACCGTTTCGCCTCCGGTTAACTGCAAAGTTTTGGGTTGAAACTGGGATGCATCAAACGTATTTTTCGCCTTAACAGCATAGCCGTCCATGGCAGAACGGTTAAAATGTGGTAAATCCCTTCCAGCTGTCACGTCTTCAGCAACGACTCTCCCTAAAGCTTCATATACAGCAATTTGAACCTCCCCCAGTCTTTTTAGCTGAAGTTTTTCGAAGAAAATACGGAGGGCTTCATCAATAGTTGTAAGTTTTTCGAACCCCTTAAGTTGAGCCAAACGTTAACACCGCCGACCATTAGACAGGGTTTGTGGAAAAGATTGTTGCAAGTCTTGCAGCACCCTAAAGTTTTTTTCCTTGTTTTCGGAGTTGCTCCAGCAGAATAGCGCGCATTTTCAACGAGTCTACATCTAGAACTGGGCTTTCGCTGATAATGACAGGTTTCAAACCGCGCTCCACTATGACTTTGGCTAGCAACCTGAAATCTGGTCCGTACTCGGTTTCGTTCATGGTGTGATGTCGTTTCTCTCCTTTCTCTGTAAACTCCACAGGTGTGTAGTGGCAATGCAAGTTTTCCACCGCCTTAGTTCCCAACCGGTTCTCAATTTCATCCAAAGCCGTTCGGAAATCATCTACGGTTTTGAATCGACCTCTTTCCCTAGCGTGGATGTGCGCCCAATCAATTACTGGTTCAGTTTGTTCCACCTGCTCGCATAGAGTTAATATCTCGTCTAAGCTCCCGAACTGTGATAGTTTACCCATAGTTTCTGGGCCAAGGTGGACGCTGGTTATTCTCAGCGACCTCAACGAATTCACAACCTCGCTCATAGCTTTCTTACAACTTTCCACAGCTTCTTTAGAGGAGAGTTTTTTGTAAAATCCGGGGTGAAAAACTACAACATGTGCTCCCATCCACTCCGCCGCGGTCGCACATGCAATTAAACGCGCCTTGCTTCGTTCGACAGTTTTTTCATCGCCGCAAAAGTTGATGAAGTAGGAGCCGTGAACCGTCAACCACGTATCATATCGTTTAGCGTTTTCCCCAAGTTTTCCAGCGCTTTCACGTCTCATTTGCGGTTTACCTCCCCAACGAGTTGCTTGATATTCAAAGGCATCTAATCCTTCCTCATGAAGAAACTGCGGTACACTGGAAACTGGTTTTTTCAATTCTCTAAACGCTGGAGGAGTCCCAGCAGGACCAAACCTTACTCGGTCCGCCACCATGTTCCTCTCCGTTTTCACGTTATGTTCTCATAGAGCAACTTAGATAATAAAACTTTAATTTCCATAAACAGTGCCGTATCTAAAACGTAATTGCTAAAAGCTGTTTTAAACAAATAAGATCTGAAGGTGATAAGTTTTGTCAAGAAAGTCGACCACTCCGGAAGTTGTCGTTGTAGAAACTGAGAAGGCAGAGTTGAATAAGCCGCTTCTTGTTTTGGGTTTCGCCGGCGCTGGATTAGTTGGAGGCATCGCAGTCATCCACATCGTCAACCAGCTTAAAATGAAAAAAATTGCGCACATACGATGTAGATATTTGCCGCCAGCTGCGGTTTTTGTAGATGGTATACTTAGGCATCCAATGAGAATTTACGCTGGAATGAAAGGAAAATTATGCGCAGTCGTATCTGAGATTTCTCTACCCTCTGATAGTGCTTTTCCACTCGCCCAAGCACTTCTTAATTGGGCGGACGAAAAAGAAATTAACGAAGTTATTATTTTAGAGGGAATTCCCGTTAAAAAACTGCCTGAGAAACGTCAATCATTTTGCGTGGCTGAACCAGAAAAAATTGAAGAGTGCGTAGACAAAGGAGTCAAAATGCTCTCCGCTGGTTTCATTGGGGGGATTGCAGGAAGTATCCTAAACGAATGTCTAACCCGAAAAATTGTAGGGTTAGCTTTTTTGACGCCCACAATCGCATTTCTGCCAGACCCTGAAGGAGCAGCATCACTTGTTCAAGCGTTAAACAAAGTTTATGATTTGAAGATAGGCACAACGGAGCTTTTGAAAGAAGCTAGCGAGATAAAAGAGAAACTGAGGGAAATAGCTGAACGCCACAGAAAAATGAGAGAGGCGGAGGAGAAACGAGGTGTACCTGAAAGAATGTACGTGTAAAAAATAATGCGGCTTCTCACACATTCTTTAAATGCAAGGTTTTTATCATACAACAATCATCCAGATATGAACAAAGGTTTCAAAATGCCCCACAAGGAAAGGAAAGTACGAAAGAAACGTGGCTCAAGAACTCACGGCTACGGCACAGTAGGACAACATCGAGGGGGCGGACAAAGAGGAGGTCATGGAAAAGCAGGCTACAAAAAACACAAGTGGACATACACCGTGAAATACACTCCAGAACGCTTCGGAAAACACGGATTCACCCCTCCAAAAAGGCGAGACGTGGACACAATTAACCTAGATGAATTAGACATGCAAGTCGAGAAACTTCTGAAAGAGAACAAAGCAAAGAAAACGAAGGAAGGTGTTGTGGTTGACCTAAACCAGCTTGGATACGACAAGTTGCTAGGCGGAGGAAAAGTCACTCAACCATTCATTATTCGAGTAAAATCTTGGTCTCAACGAGCCGCACAAAAAATTAATGAAGTTGGAGGAAAAATCCTTAAACCGGACTAGCAAAAACAAACATCGGCTCGTGTAGTTTCATTTCAGAAATGTTTCTATTTTCTCTTAAAACGGCGGCGGTGACGCTGTGAAGCATATTGTCCGTAAGTTAAGACAATGAGTGCGGGCACCCACGCAGCTATGTTCTGGCACAGGATGTACTTTCCTACAGCGTCCAATTTTACTAAGGGCGCAGTTAACGTTCCAAAACCTTGAATTGTACTTCTGAACCCAGGCGCCGCAGCTTTCAATGCACCATCTATAATGGACGCCAACCATCCCAGCGGAGTCAACGTCCGCCCAACCTCATTTGCAACTTCAACAGTTTTAGTTACAAATCCAAGAGCTGATGGGCTGCTGTTGTAAAATTCAACCGTTGAATTTCCAATTAGACTTGGATAAACCAAAAAGTAGGTAACGAAAGCAATCACCACAGAAACTGCAAGAACACTAAGGGCGCTCTTAACTGCGGCTTGAGCGAAAAACAGTTGTCTCCACCTACGCGAAACACTTTTAAGAGTTTGACTCGCTCTCCGGAAAAAACTTCTGACAAGCTTTAGCCTACGTTTCTTCTCTATTTTCGGAGTTTTCTTTTTCCGCATTATTTTGTGCGGAAGGACAGCGACGTGTCTGAGTAGATGCATCCAGCTGAAAACAAGAGTGATAACCACGCCAATGGGAATTAAATGAAACAAGGGGCTGATTGTTATGGTGAAAGACAAGCTTGCCCCTGGAAATGGGAATGCTTGTTTTAACATGTTCGTGTCGGTTACTCCTAAAAACAAAGAAAATCGAACTATTACATACTCGATGAAGATAGCTGACGCTAAAAACAGGATAAGCGCGACAGTTCCCTTTCTGGTGCTCCATCTCAAAATCAGACGTTTCCACAATTTTTTCGGCGACATTATGGTTTACCCGGATTTACATAGGCCGTAACGGCTTCATTCTACTCTGCAACTTGTACTAGCCTTTTGAAAGATATGAATCTTCTGGGAAGTAAGAGGCGTGTTAGTTTTATCTACATATTTCCTCTCGCAATTGCGGTTATAGACAGATAAATCTTAAACCCTTTATATTCACCCTTAGCCATACAAAATGCCAAAGCGGTGAAATTCATTTGCCAACGGTCTCCCCAAAACGAGCTTTCACTCTAGTAGAAGTAACGCCTGACGAAAAAGTGTATGAACTATGCATCAAACTTAAAGATGTGCCTGGTGCCATAGCTAAAACTGCGAAACTTCTATCCGATAATGGTGTGAACATAAAAACTGGTTCATTGTTTTATGGACCCAAAAGCCGCAAATTTGGTTTTTGGACGTCCTTCGTAGACGTTTCTAAGGCAAAAAGTGGTGTTGAAAAGCTTGATCAGGAGTTGCGGAAACTGCCTGCAGTTTTGGATGTTAAGTTTGAGGAGCCTAAGCCTGCTCCGTACGAAATTATGCATTTTCCAATAATGCATGGAGATTTAAGAGCAGTAGTTATGTCTACAAACCTCTTTGGGTCCATGTTAAGTGGAATTGAAAGAATTTTAGCCCCCTCAGGCTTCGCTGCAGTTTTGTATGACTCAGGAAAGAAAGCTGGAGAACACTACACCAAATATTTTAGGGATAAATATGGCTTAGAAAAAAGAGAGGAATTAATTCAGACCTTAATGCAGGCGTGGAAGGCAATCGGTTGGGGATTGGTCACGGTTAACGAGATCAACGCTGAGTGTCTTCCCGCAACAGTCATTGTTGAAGAAAATTTTGAGGCAATTGTATGGAAAAAGAAGCCTTACAAAGTTTGCCATTGGAGCCGTGGCTTCATCGCCGGATACTTCGGTGCAGTGTTTGGCAAGCCAGTTGAGGTTACCGAGGTTAAATGTCTTGCTGCAGGCGATGAACATTGCGAATTCGAGGTTAAACCGGAAAGAAAACAAGAGAAATAGATTAAAAAACGCCGTTAGTTTTTATCCTGTTAAGTTTCTTTTTTGGCTTGGCAAGAGAAACTCATGTCCACATTTTGGGCAACGCATTATTTTTTTAGCTTTAGGCATAAATACTCTCCATTCGACAGAACCCGCAACAAATTTTAGAAACGTTGCTGTTTTCCTTAAAATTCCTTTTAGAGACGGTGCGGAGTCTAGGCATGTGGAACGAAAACATTTATTAGCGGGAGAACTGGCTTTGGGAAGGAAAGAAAACGTTGAAGGTGAACCATTTGCATATCGAAAACTTGAAGCGCCGTGCGTTTCATTTGAGACGGAAAATAGATTCCGCGAAGGCCAGTAAAGAAGCGATTAGAGAATACGTGCAGATTTTATGGAAGCTCTGTACTTAAAAACAACTAGTGACCTTGTTTTGCGTTTTTGCCCTATTATTTGTGTTAGATTCTGTGATTGTAACAACGGAAAACACACTGAGTTATGCTAGATTCATAATTATTATTTAGATGTTTAAGCGAAAGACTTTAACGATTTGACGGAGCAAATAGTTTGATATGGATTCAACATCGAAGAGGTAGTACGTTTATACTGGATAGTTAGTTGGGAAAGACATGCCTAAGGTTTCGAAAATTGAACGTGCCGAGCTGTATAAGGAATCGCTTATTCAGTTGTTTCTGAACAAGTTTGTAAGCGGCGAACTTGAAAAGTTGACTCCAGTTTACGACCCAAAACAGGGGTATAAGTATTCAGTTGTTGAAGCAGTTGTGGGGGAGCCTTCTCTGGTGAATGAGTTTTTGAACAGGCTCTACAAAGCCGGAATTTTGGTGAGAGAGCTTTACGACAAAGTTGTGCGTTGCCCCAGCTGCGGTTCAGCGAACGTTTCTATACGTTACTGTTGTCCCCACTGTGGCTCGTTTGACATCAAGAAAAGCGCGTTAATTGAACATGTAGAATGTGGATACATCGATGTAGAAGAAAAGTTTCGAGAGGAAGACAAACTGGTATGTCCGAGGTGTAAAAAGCAGTTAACCAAACCGGATGTGGACTATAGGAGGGCAGGGGTGTGGTGTACCTGTAATGAATGTGGCAGAAGCTTCGACATTCCGGTTCCATCACATTTCTGTCGTGACTGCCACCGGAAATTCACGTTCGAAAACTGTGCGTATGAGGATGTGTACTCCTACAGTCTAAGCGAAGAAGCGAGGAAAGAAGCAGCTTTTGGAGGGGTTATGATTGCGCCAATCCGCGAGTTTTTGCGTGAACACGGATTTAAAGTGGAAACCCCCGGGTTTTTGAAGGGAAAATCTGGTGCGAGCCACATGTTCGACATCACAGCTTTTCGTAAAGGTCAGGCGGAAGACATGGCTGTTATTGATTTAGCGTCCACTGAGGATGTGGTTTCTGAGCAGCCTATCATCGCTATGTTCGCTAAAATATTCGATGTTGAGCCCAATAAAGCGTACTTGGTTGCTGTTCCAAAAGTAAGCGATAATGGTAAGAAGATGGCGAAACTTTACAAGATTGAGTTAATTGAAGCCAAAGACCAGAAAGAAGCCATAAGAGCGTTGAAAGATAAAATGCTTAAGAAACAGTGATAAAATGCTAACAAAACAAAGAATAGTTATTACATTTAGTGGTTTGAGAACACAGCTACGTTCCCTCTTTCTGTTACAACTTTAACTATGAAGTTTTCAGTTGGCAGATTTATATCCACTCTAGTGTATGCTACGTTTTCTCCCGAATTCGCAAAGACGTTTATATCGTAGCGCCTATGCACGGTTGAATTTATTATCCACAAAGAAACTAAATGTGAGGTC
>JAYEKF010000074.1:0-8452 GCA_034660895.1 Thermoproteota archaeon
ACTACATAAACACCCTCAATCACAGCTCAGACTCCTCAGTTTCGCCCTCGAGATCAAAAGATTATAGCTGCGTACACAAACATCTCCTGGTGCATCAGCTGATACCAAAAAGGACCCTGACAGCTGCTGTTTCACGCGTCTACGCTGAAGGCTCTGCAAATGGTGGAACCAAGAAAACCGAGAAGAAATGGACGCCGAAAATGACATGTACGGCGTACATAAAGATGCTGTTTCTCGATTTAAACTGCAACAAAAAACAAAAAAAGGGGAGTTTGCGGGGGACATCACCATTCCACTCGCGTGCGAGAAAACGCGTTAAAAGACGGAAAACTGTTGATAATGGCTTCCCCAAGATTGAGGCATGGCTACTTACTGATTGATTCCAAAAACGTGAAAAATAAGGAAAAGTTTGCTTCCACTATTAAGGGTGCCTTCAAATTTGGAAAACAAGTGAAGAAATTTCCAAAGCCTGATTTAATCATTGAAGGCAGTGTAGCGGTGGACAGGCATGGGCATCGGCTTGGAAAAGGACACGGTTACGGAGACCAAGAAATCAACATGATACGGAGCAAATTTGGGCAAATACCTGTGGTTACCCCGATTCACGATGTCCAAGTGGTAGGTTTAGTGCCTTCGGAAAAGCATGATGAAAAAATCAACATCATTGTTACACCTAACAGGATGATAAGAGTCAAGGCTTAAAAAATAGGATTGCGAAAGCTTACGCTAGACTCAAGAATATAGAGCGTAAGAGGGCGTCTCCCGTTAATATTATGGTAGATTGAAACCACGTTTGACTTATGAGAAGAGGCTCTATAAGCCGGAAACAAAACCAGATGGATGACGAAAAAGCGTTTTAGGCGTCAAACTGTTTTTTATACGGTTCGTAGGCTTCCGGACGCGGCGAATACAATTATGGCGATCACGATGACAGCTACGATTACGAGGAGAAAGAATTGTTCTTGCGGGATCCCCATAATGTAGTGTTTTATGTCGTAGTTTAACGTCACTTGTTTGCTCGCTAACAGTGAGAAGGAGTTGTCGAAACGTAACACGTAAGTTCCACTCTTTTCGGCGTTAAAAGAAAAATCTTTATGCGTAAGCCTCTCAACCTGCAAAACGATGATTCCGTCAGGGTCAACAACTAAGAAATCTATGTCGTTTTCATCCCCACCAATAACGGAAATGCTTCCAGAAACGCGGTCTCCCTCTCGCAGGCTCAAGGTTCTGGTGATTTCTTGATGAGGGGGAACCGTTAAAGTCTCTGTTGTTGCTAAAGCAGTACCAATGATGGAAGCGAATAAAATCAGAAGGAACACAAGAGTGATAAGGCTATGTTCTGTTTTCATTTCTGTAACATTTTACGTACAGTGTTTAGATATAAGAGTCTGTGTGTAAAATGAGACTACGCAATTGAGCTCGACCTGCGAAGCGGAATGTTATTTTTTTCAAAAAAAAGAATCTAACTGTGGATGGTTAACCTTTTATAGCAGAACGTCTTCCTTTTCCGGCGAGGAACAAGGGGGAGCTGGGCTTAACCCGGCTGAGAGGACGATTCAGGATTGTCGACCCTTTGAACCTGATCCAGGTAATACTGGCGGAGGGAAAAGCATGAATGAAAGACAAACTAGATTTTCAGCTAGGATAATTGCAGAAATAATTGGTTTTGTCGCCCTCTCAACAGCACTAAGCTACGTTAAAGTCTTCAGCTTACCACAAGGAGGTTCTGTGACAGCGGGATCAATGGTACCCGTAATATGGCTCTCTTTGAGAAGAGGACCCAAGATAGGTCTGTTTGCTGGCGCAGTATATGGATTGGTTCAATTGATGGTGGAGCCATTCGTCTATCATCCAGTGCAAGTGTTGCTTGATTATCCAATAGCTTTTGGAGCACTGGGACTTGCTGGTTTCTTTCAGAAGCGTCCAAAAGTACGTTCGCAAGCTTCCGTCACTGTTGACCAACTAATCGCTTTTGCTTTAAGCGCGTTTTCCTTTGCTCTCTTCTGCTACGAGTTAACATTGTATGCCGTGAACGAAACTTTGTTCTTCTCGTGGCTTTTCGCCTTTAGTTTTCTCCTCTGCTTATGGTTACAAACTGCAAACACGAGGCGAGAACTAAAAGCACAAAGCAAAATTACCCCCGCACTAATAGGCGCCACTATAGGCATTTTCGGAAGGTTTGTTGCGCACTTCGTTTCAGGTGTCGTGTTCTTCGGCGAGTACGCCCCTGAAGGAATGAGCCCCATTATTTATTCTGCAATCTATAATGGCATCTACATTATTCCAGAACTTCTCGTTAGTGCCTACTTTATATATCTAATAGTTAAAAGCGGCATGCTAAGAGTATATGAATAAGCAACTAAAAGGTTACAGAATGACGAAACTAAAGACAGGAATTGGAGACCTCGATGAGTTAGTTGGTGGTATCGAATCTGGTTCGCGGAACATCCTCTATGGACCTCCAGGAACCGGAAAAACTGTGTTCGCCATGCAGTTTCTTTGGCAAGGACTGCAGGAAGGAGAAACCGTTGCTTATGATGTTATGGATAAACCGTTTCCGCGTTTGAGGGGTTACTTCAAATCCTTTGGATGGGATATAGAACCCTACGAGAAAGCGGGAAAATTCATAGCCATACAAGCCTATCCCCATTTTGAGCCTTATCCACGGGATCCAAGAGTGATATATTTCAATTTAGATGATTTTGAGGAAATGAAACGTATTGACAGGTTACTTTCTGAAAAGAATGTGACAAGGTTTGCAGCTGGAGATTTCAGCGAACACCTATTCTCCTTATTCAAGTTGAAATATATGGATCCTGTGGAAGATTGGACTATTAATTGGTGTCATTTCGACAACATCGTTAACATTGACATCATGACAGCCGCGACGCAGAAAGACATTGTTACTCAACGGGCATCAGATTTAGACTTAAACAAGGCCCACAACATAATTTTCTTCCGCTTCAACGAGAAAACCTACCAGCGTGAAATGCGTATAGTTAAGATGGAAGGTCATTCTCACCCGCTGGAGTGGATGCCCTTCAAAATCATGAGCAAAGGCATACAAATGCTGAAGACGTAGCTAGGTCCTTTACTAAGTTAGTTCTGTTGAGGATGAACTCCGTGGGAAAACTAGCACCGGATGCCCTCCGAGAAGTTCTTGGTTGCATCAAAAAAACAGTGGAAGTCATAGTTCCTCCGATGCCTGGGTTTGACGCAGGAGCCCACGAAATAGGAGACGGTATGTGTGTTGTCATCGCTACAGACCCTTGTATAGGTGTCCCCAGAAAGTGGTTTGGATGGTTCCTTATACACTACTCTGCTTCGGATGTCGCTTTATTTGGTGCGCAACCAAAATTTTGTACGATCAACTTGTTAGGCGCTCCAGGAACCAAAAAAGCGGTGTTCAAAAAAGTTATGGAGCAAGCATGCGTTGCGGCTGATGAAGTTGGGATAAACATAGTTACCGGACACACTGGAACCTACGAGGGAATATCCAACCTCGTCGGCACATGCACTGTGTACGGTTTCCTACGAAAAGACGAGATAATCACTCCTGCTGGAGCTAAACCTAAAGATTTTCTAATGTGCACAAAGCCCATCGGTCTTGAAACCGTCATCAACTTCGCTTTAACCGACAAAACTCTAGCAGAGAAACTGTTCGGACCCACCCGAGTGCGAAACCTCGCCAAGCAAATCAAGATGCAAACATGTGTGGAAGAAGCACTCACGTTAGCGAGAATAGGTGTTTCTGCCATGCATGATGCAACTGAAGGGGGGTTCGTTGCGGCTTTGAACGAAATAGCGGATGTTTCCCATGTAGGATTTCAGGTAGACTACACAAAGCTTCCAGTGCCGCCAGAACTGCACAAACTAGCTAAGCACTTCCGTCTTTCGAGGAGACAAATACTCTCCGCGTCCTCCACCGGAACTTTACTCGCCGCAGTATCTCCTTCGAACAAAGACAAGGCCATTAATATGTTGTCAAATCGTGGATTTGATGCTAAGGTGGTAGGTGTTTTCACGAAAAACAAACAACGGCTCATTAAATATGAACGAAAAAAAGTGAAGTTTCCAAAAACAGCGAACGACCCTTACGCAAAAATACTTACAAAAAATAGTATGATGGAAAAAATTAGGGCTTAGCGGTTTCACTTTCCATGTTTCATTTTGTATTCTTGTACCACTGCTATGGCTTCTCTAATGTTGTTTGTTTTTGCTAGTATTCGAGTTTTCGCAGGGTTAACGAGTATTTTATGGCCACAGTTGAAGCATTGAGCGGTTTTCTGTTCTTTCTTGGCGTATCTTACCGCTCCACATTGGGGACACATAAGTATAAGGTACAAGTTGTTCGACCATATTCAACCGTACACTTAACTTGTAAGGGTGTATATGAGATTTAGCATGCAATGATGGAAAACTTGAAAAACCTATAATAACGCCCTTAACTAAAAATGGTTGAAGATAAACATGAGTCAAATCTTCCAAAATGAGTTGTTGGACTGGTTCACTAGAGAAAATATTCTACTCATTATCGGCGGGTTAGTCATCGCTGTCGCCATGTTTATTGCTGACAAACTATTACGTAGAGCTATCGAGAAATATTCTAAAAAAGTACATTTTGAAGAGCACATCGTAAACATCTTGAAATTGATCAGTCGAATCATAGTTGTTGCAGCGGGAGCGGTTGCTTTTCTCCAGCTTTTCGGGATGCCAACCGAATGGTTTGTAGGGGTTTCCGCCTTAACTGGTGCAGCTATAGGTTTTGCTTCCACACAGACTGTTGGAAACTTTCTGGCGGGGCTTTACATAATGATTTCTAGGCCGTTCCTAGTGAGAGACTACGTGAAGATAGGGGATGTGGAAGGCGAAGTTCGTGAAATAACCATAAACTACACAAAAATATACACGCCAACCTACAACATCATGGAGATACCGAACAGGAAGGTGTTAGACAGCACAATCCTTAACTATTCTACCAAAAGACACATAATCGATTATTCCTTCCAAATGGGGTTTCCCCACGACTTAACCAACGAAGAATTGATCAACGAATGCATCGTACCCGCCATTGACGAATTGTACGAGAAACACAAGAATGTTCTTCCAAAAAAACCGGAGTTCAGCATGTCCAAAATGGACAGACGGGAAAAAAGTTTTTTTATAAGAATGTTCTTCCCAGATGGAAAAATAGACGAATTCTACGACGTTCAACCGTTACTGATGCAAAAAATTGTGGAAAAATGGGACCTATGTAAAAAGCAAGAAGCCTAACAAATATTTCTTCCTTTTTTATTGTAAAGTTTCCGGTACATGTCTTTTTGAGTTCATATTCCTTTTTTGGTAATAAACTGACCACTGAAACACGTTTCTTATAGAAGTTTATTCTAGAAAATTAATGAAGGTTCAGCGTTGCCAGGTAAAAAGGGAATAAGCGTTTGGATATTCGGTTTCTTAACTTTCCTCGCGGTTTTGCATACCTTTGACGCTTTTCTTTCTTTCACGTCTGGAGAAACCAACTTGTTTCTAAAGCTTTACCATATTAACCGTTGGTTTGGAAACGTAGATGTTGTGATGTATTTTTGGTCTTCCCTGGTCTCCGCATTCGTTCTTTTCGGCGTAACATCTATCATTTCATGTCACAATCCAATTATGACCTTATATGATAAAATTCTAGCGGAAGTGGAGTTCGCCGAAAAAGAGGTTGATGATGTTATGGAATCGGAAACTTCCTTGTTAGAAATGATTAACAACTCGTTAACCTCCAACAGTGTAGCCCTCCAAATGGTTAAAAAGAATTTGAGTTCGATGAAGGAAGCGCAAGAAGGTTTGAAGGCGAAGATGGGACGTTTAGGGTCAAAGTTGAACGACCTAGAAGTAGAATTAACCATAGGATTCAAAAAGTTAAGAACAGAGTTGACAGAAAGAGAGAAATGTCCCTCGTGTGGAAGAAACGTTTCCCCTGGATTTAAGATATGTCCTTACTGCGGAGAAAAATTGTGGTACGGCATTGTGCAAATCGAACCAGTTTCCCATAGATAACCTCTCACTAACGTTTTAATGATTTTTCGTTCTTAGCTATTTAGATTAGTCGAGCATAATAAAAAAATGATCCAGTTCATCGGTGGTACAGTTTCAAAGTTCAAACTATTTGTTGTGCAGTTCTTGTGCCAAGAAGTTACATGACATTGGTGCGGGGGGTGGGATTCGAACCCACGGAGGCCTTCGCCAGAGGATTTCTCACTGAACACAGGCTTAAGTCCTCCCCCTTTTCCTAGGGACTGTTTGCTCTTCAGCCGCTATTTAGACCTGGCTCGGGTACCCCCGCTGCTAACCTATCCAAAATAGCACTTTTCAACTTAAATATTACTTGCCTTTTTGCCTGTGGAGAAGATATGGCAAAACTCCCCGTATGTCATCGCCTTTCACAACCACGTCTGCGCACTGTTCTACCAAGTTTTTGCATGGATTAAAGGCGATCCCTAAACTTACCCTCTTAAAGAGCGGAATCATGGTTTCGTCGTCGCCGACTGCTGCACACTCGAACATTGCGACATCCATTTTTTGTAAGATTCGATGCAGAGTTATGTCCTTGTTGAGTACAGAAACGTTAACTTCTACCTCGCCTGTAAGGAAACCATCTTTCACTACAAGTTCGTTGGCTAAGCAATCGTCCACTTCTATTTCTCGTTTAATTCTTTCTGTTAGCAATGATAAACCTGCGCTTAACAAAATCGTCTTCAAGCCCTCCTTTTTCAGCGTCGCAAGCACATCTTTCACTCCTTTCATGTAGGGAATTCTGCAGATGATTTCCTGAACCGTTTCTATCGATACGCCGCTCCACAACGAAGCGTCCAGTTGAGCCCACTTCTCATAGCTGATAACGCCCTGAGAGAACTGCTCGGCGTACTGTTTACCCCGATCCCAAGTGCCCAACTGCTGGTGTAGAAACTGCCAACTACTTTCCACCTCCGTTAAGGTTCCATCCACATCGAAAACCACAGCTTTCAACAACTTCGTCATCGCATACTTCCCTTTTTTCTTGTTTAGGGAGCTGATTTATTAAAAATTGTTTTTCCACAGGGACAATAAACTAAAATTGCGCTTTCTTCATCAAGTTATCTGGGCGGGTAGCCTAGTCAGGACAGGGCGCAAGCCTCCTAAGCTTGCGGTCGTGGGTTCAAATCCCACCCCGCCCGCAGAACTTTCTTTTAAAAAAGAACCTTCACTAAGAAAACGTTGATTCGCTTGTTTTAGTGCGTTAATGTAAATTTTTAAGGCGTTTTCGGAAACCTTTGAAATATTAAGACCTAAATCTTTCGCTTTTTTGAGAAGTTTTGCGTCTATTCTTATACTTGTTACCTTAGTTTCTGTCAATGAGGATCACCTGTATTACCTGTATTACAGATACCACTTCTCAATTTCACGAATAGCGTCTTGTGAACAGTCTCTCTCCCTGAGCATGTCGAATGTTGATTTGTTTATTTGATTCTCCAAAGCTTCCTTAACCAAATCGGTTATCGGTTTCCCCGTTTTTTTAGACGTTTCCTCCAAGACTTTCATAACATTGTTTGGAATGTTTACAACTTTTGAATGTTCTAAGCGTTTGATGTATTCTTTTATTGCATTTTCTGATATTCTTGAGATGTTCAACCCCAACTCCTTTGCTTTTTTCACTACATCCTCGTCCATTGTGATGTTCACTTTCACTTTTTCACCCATTTTCTTATCCCTAAGAGTAGATAGGAGTATAGACACTTATAAATAGTGCATATCAAGAAGTAAACATGACATAAATATGTCAAAACAAAATTACTTTCGTTTTTTCCGACCTACGATATGACTGTTCCGGAAAACCCAAAAACTCAATCTCACTCATTTTGATGTCTCTTAAGAATCATCTCAGATATTGGAAATTCCGGATGTTCATTCGCTTTTTTAAGAGCATATTTCCGAGCTTTCTCTGATACAGAATCCCAATCTCGATATATGGTTTTGAGGTTTTCCTCAATCCGAGCTTCCCTTCGAGACTTAACCTTTAAAATGGTTGATTCCTTCGGTTCCAGTGATTTTTTGAATTGTTCAATCAACCCTACACCATAACGTTCCTTATTGTAGAAGTATCCATCCTCACGCATGAAACCATGTTCATACCAATATTCATTCAAAGCGTTCAAAATAGCAAAGGTTTCACCTAACCCTGTTTTGACTCGCGCTTTCGCTAAAGCGTCCTCAAAGAAAGAGTTAAAGAACAACCGATGAACCCAAGAGTGTCCTTTTCCTTTTTCATTCATGAAAGAACACCTCACACTCGAGAAGAAGAGTGTTAATTATTGATGATGATGATTTTATTGCTTCTTGGACGAGAACATAGGTAGTTAGATAGCTAGTTACGTATAGGAAGGAAGGAGGAACATAGTTACGGTCTCGTGTATTCCAATGGAAATCAAGG
>JAYEKF010000075.1:0-8267 GCA_034660895.1 Thermoproteota archaeon
GGGGTTGCACGCTTCTATTCTAGCCGAGAAGAAAATTTGGTTCGAAAAAATCGTAGTAATACAAGCCAATTTTTCCCAGTCAACGCAGCTAGGAAGTTGATAAAACCGCGACTTCTCTTTTTCCCCATCGAATTGCCCATAGAATAATCTTAAAAGAATAGGACATAAGACCTTTGTAAATGTGTATGTTGAGTGAATTTTCTAAATTGGGTTTGCCCTTTACCCATTATGTATAATCTTTTGCAACCTTAACTCGTCTCTCAACGGTATCCCTCCAATGCCTGGGAGAACACCTCCATGTTTTTCAGCGACGATGTTAGGGTTTACTTCGAAAATTTGAAAACCAAGCGATTGATAAAAGGCTAAAGCTGGTAGGTCGTCGTTCGACGTGGAAACCAGCATTCGTTTCTTCGAAAGCGTCTCCGCCTTGTTTTCTGCCGCTTGCACCAAACGACGTCCGATTCCAGCCCCTTGATAATTTGGCGTCACCCCTAACGCCACCGTCAAAAAATCTGCACCTAACTCCGCATAAGAAAGGAACCCCACTATCCGACCCGTTGACTCGGCTATGAACGCCGGCAGTTCATCAACCACGTATTTTTTGTCAAATACAAGTTGCTCCGGTTCTCCCCAGAAAAGCTTAACCATCCTTCTGATCTCATTCCTGTCCTCTTTTGTGTTTTCTCTAACCGAATAATCACAACGGTTTTTCTTGACGCACGACGCGCATACCGTTCGCAGCTGAACATGCGCGTCGCAGACTAGATTTCCGCACACATTACAGCGGTAAATCGCATCCCGAGTACAGTATTTACACTTCATTAATTTCAGCCTTCTACTTCTGAAAACTGATTAAAGTCAACCGAGAAAGCTTTTAAGGTGATGGTTCAAAATCGCTGACTTTTCACTCCGGAAAGATCATCCCTTTTGAAGTTATCTATATATTTTTGAAGGTTTATCTTAGAAGTCTGTTTGTTGGGGAGTATGCAGAAGTTGTCCTCCGATAACTCATCCGATAGCTACGTCGACAAGATGGTGACACGCTATTCCTCATCGCTTTTTACGCTTCCGTCCCACATAAAAATCGTTGTCTCCCTCTCACTATTGTGCATTGTTGGTGGAACTCTAGCAGTCTTGTCCTTAAGTTGGTCCTATTATGGTCTTGTCCTGGGTTTAACATTTGGCTCGGCTTTGTTCTTCCTCACTTTATTGTCGGATTTGATTGTCAGCCGAGGTTTGATGAAGCCACATTCCATCTACAATCTGCGACGGTGCAACGGCCTATCTTTCTTTTCATTCCTAGTTTGGTTTGCATTAATTTTCCTCGGCGTTTCCTTCAACTTTCTGTTCAAAAGCCCGAATGTATGGGTTAAATTTTTCCTTCTAGGATTTTCCGCTGCATTCCTTCTCCGTTTAGTGGTTTTTTCGACAACAACTTTCCTAAACCATAAAAGAACGATTTCCTCTTCTCTTCTGCAGCCCGCATCATGTCTTGTCCCTCTGTTTTTGCTGATTTTTTCACCTCCGCCTCTAACGCCGCCTCTAACGCCGCACAGTTTCGGTTTTCCCTTTGTTTTCTTCCTTTCGTTTTCCATTCCCATAATTGTGGGTTCAGCCTTTCTCTTCACTTTTTTCGTCAACCAAGCAGGGAAGAAAACTCTTGACGCGCAGCCTCTTCTGCTCTTCAAAAGCTTTGTGGCAAATTGGGTGAACGATTGGAATGCCCCTCTGGAGGAAATTTTTGAGAAGCTTGGGAAAGAACAAGATGTGGATGTTTCTTTGTTGGCGTTTAAAACTGGTAACGGAATGAAGGCGGTGATGGTGGTCCCCCATTTTCACCCGGGGCCCTTCAAGAATGTTGGAAGCAGCTTCATGCCGTACATGATTCAAACAGCTTTGGAAAAGAAACTTAAATGCACTGTTTCTGTTCCCCACGGGTTGTTCGGCCACGAATTCGACCTGTCATCTCAACTTCAAAATCAGAAAGTCCTAAACACACTACTACAATCCGTAGATTTCGCTGTTTTCAACTCCGAAGCCACTCGTTTCGTGTGTACCCAAAGAGGCGCGGCCACTGTAAGTTGCCAAATATTCGGTGACTGCGCGCTTATCATGTTAACTATGGCGCCGGAAACAATTGAAGATTTACCTCCAGAATTGGGGTCTGCTATTTTTGGTGAAGCTAAAAAACGCGGGTTTTCATCAGCCATAGTCATCAACGCCCACAACAGCATTGACGGCCCTTTCAACTTGGACGAGGCGTTAACCCTCCTTAAAGACGCTGCGTTAAGTGGCGTCCAAGAGGCATTAAGCTGTGAACATTTTCGGTTTAAAATAGGCGCGGCGAAAGTGGTTGCTAGAGAGTTCGGGCTTACAGAGGGAATGGCGCCCGGAGGAATCACCGTGATCGTCGTGGAGGTGACCGGCCAGAAAGCAGCTTACGTAACCATTGACGGAAATAACATGATGTCCGGGCTGCGGGAGAAAATTCTCTCTGCACTTCGAGAAGTTGGTGTGGATGCGGGGGAAGTTTTCACCACGGACACCCACGCGGTGAACGGTGTTGTTTTGACTCCACGAGGATATCATCCGGTGGGAGAAGTGATAGCCCATGACAAATTGGTTGGCTATGTTAGGCAAGCGGTTTTAAACGCGTTAAACAACATGGAGCCTGCGGAAGTTGCATGGCGCACTTTAACCGTCCACGGAGTTAAGGTTATTGGAAGAAAACAAATAGACAAGATTAGTCTTATCGCGGAGAAAGCAGCGGAGAGAGCTAAAAAAACAGCGGTTTCATTGTTCTCCGCAGTTAGCCTTCTCTTAATCGTTATGCTTCTAGTTTTGTAGGATGTTAGCTATCCGATTTGGTGTAGGCTAAACACTAATATTTTGGAACGTTGTATTTAGTTGCTCTAATCGGAAGGAAAAGGGTAATGAAGGAGATTAGAATTCACGGTCGAGGAGGACAAGGTGCTGTAACCGCTGCGGAATTATTGGCTCACGCCGCGTTTGCAGAGGAAAGATGGGCGCAATCTTTCGCGTTTTTCGGTGCGGAGCGGCGGGGTGCTCCAGTGGAAGCGTTTGTGCGAATTGCGGGTGAACCTCAGCCGATACGGAGTCGTGTTCATCAGCCTGATTATCTGATTATTTTCGACTCTAAATTGGAGGAGGTTGTAGATGTCACAAAGGGGCTGAAAAAGGGGGGAATAGTGGTGATCAACACAACGAAAAAAAATGAAGAAGTTGGTTTCAAGGGATATCGTGTTGCCACCGTAGATGCTACGGGGATCTCTCTTGAACTGGGACTGTTAGTTGCGGGGATTCCAGTCTTGAACTCCACAATGTTGGGTGCTTTCGCTAAAGCAACTAATGAAGTTAAGCTGGAAAGTGTGATGGAAACAATACGAGAGCGATGGCCTGGACCGGTTGGAGAAAAAAATGCTGTGGCGGCGTCAAAAGCTTACGAGCAACTTATGAAAGGTTGGTGAAGTGTACATTGAGTGGAGAAATTAAAACTCTGAAGGATTTTCCAGTCACACCTCTTTCACGTCCGAAAATAGCTAGCACTGGGAAAACTGGTTTTTGGCGGACGTTCCGTCCAGTAATTGACTATTCTAAATGTACTAAGTGTCTATTATGTTGGGTTTTCTGTCCAGAAGGTTGCATTAACCGCGGAGCAGATGACACGCCTCAAGTGGACTACGATTATTGTAAAGGATGTGGAGTGTGCGCTAACGAATGCCCCCTTGGTGCAATAACAATGGAGAGGGAAAAGTGATGTCTCGAACGATCATTGACACGGGAAACCACATCGCCGGCTACGCATGCAAAGCCGCTAGAGCGGATGTAATAGCTGCGTATCCAATTACCCCTCAATCATCAGTGGTGGAGCAAATCGCTGAGTTCGTTGAAAAGGGAGAAATGGATGCTAAATACATAAGGGTTGAATCAGAACACAGCGCTATGGCTGCATGTATCGGTGCCGCAGCAGGTGGAGTGCGCACTTTCACCGCAACTTGTGCACATGGTTTGGCGCTTATGCATGAAATGCTTCATTGGGCTTCAGCCTCGCGTCTCCCAATCGTTATGGCGGTGGTGAACCGCGCTATGGGTCCAGGATGGAACATATGGGCTGATTTCAGCGACTCTCTGTCGCAGCGTGACACCGGTTGGATTCAATTTTATTGCGCAGACAACCAAGAGATTTTCGACACAATTATTCAGGCGTACAAGTTATGCGAAGACAAACGTATCTTACTGCCCGCAATGGTATGTTATGAAGGTCTCATCCTCTCCCACACGTCAATGCCAGTTAAAGTTCCAAGCCAGAAGGAAATCGATGATTTCTTACAGCCGTACACACCAGCGTGGACGATGGATGTAGATAACCCCCTCACTCACGGCAGTCTCATTTACCCGGAGTGGTACATGGAATTTCGCTACTTCATGTTCGAAGCCCAAGAGAACGCGAGGAAGCTTATTCCAGAAATTGACGATGAATACAACCGGAGATTCGGCCGCAAATACGGCGGACATATGGAACGGTATAAGTGTGAAGACGCCGACCTAGTGTTGCTTTCCATGGGAACTATTGGAAGCGAAGCGAAAATCACCGTCGACCGCCTACGACAGGATGGATTAAAAGTTGGTGCAGCAAGAGTCCGTGTTTTTAGGCCTTTCCCAAAAGAGGAAATTCGAAAACTCGCGGAGGACGCCCAAATGTTAACGGTGATCGACCGTCAAGTCTCCTACGGAATGGAAGGACCGCTTTTCACAGAGGTAAAAGCGTCACTCTACAACCAGAAACACACGCCGCTGATGGTAAACTTCGTAGCCGGCTTAGGTGGACGAGACGTCACCTTTCTTGACATAGAAACCATTACTCGTAAATCGTTAAAGTGCCTCAAAACCGGAAGAGTGAAAAAAGAAGTGGAATGGTACGGCTTAAGGAAGTGAAAAAAATATGGTGAAATTGAAAGAACTGCCCAAACAAGAATATTTTCTCCCCGGAAACGCCACATGCGCTGGATGCGGCGCCTCCATAGCTATAAGACTGGCTTATAAAGCGCTTGGCCCACGCACTGTTTTCGTTGTTCCAGCCTGCTGTACCTCAGTGATTCACAGCGCGTTCCCAAATACGGCGTTTGCCTCTCCCTGCTTGAATATAGCGTTTGAAGCCGCTGCGGCTGCCGCTTCTGGATTGGTTGCGGCGTACGAAAAAAGAGGGTTAAAAGATGTGACTGTGCTCGCTTGGGCTGGGGATGGCGGAACCGTAGACATTGGGATACAAGCTTTGTCCGGCGCGGTGGAGCGGGGAACCAACTTTATATACGTGTGCTATGACAACGAAAGCTACATGAACACAGGCATCCAACGAAGCGGTTCCACCCCTTACGGAGCTTGGACAACCACCACACCGTCTGGGAAAAGACGGCACAAAAAGAACGTTCCCTTAATTATGGCTGCTCACGACATCCCCTACGTTGCAACCGCCTGCGTATCTTACCCGTTAGACTTAGTTTCGAAGTTAAGAAAAGCTAAGGAAATAAACGGGTCGAAATACATTCAAATATTAGTACCCTGCCCACCGGGCTGGAGGTTCCCAACTGAAAAAACTGTGGAAATGGGACGATTAGCAGTTCAAACCGGCATGTGGGTTCTATTCGAAATTGAGCGTGGAAAATTAAAACTAAGCTCTCCAAGCGCACGTTTGGTAGATAAATCGAAGCGCAAACCAATTGAACAGTACGTGAAAGCTCAGAGGCGTTTCCGGCTTCTAACCAATAAGGATATTGAAGTGCTTCAACGATGGATTGACGAAAATTGGGAAAAGTATAAGAGGCTCCAAGCAAACATTTAAACCAGTTTACATCGCAGACAAAGTCTTTCAACGCAGAAGGAAATAAAGATATGACTGAAGAAAAAGCTACGAAAACTGAAGAGAAAAAAGCACCTGAAAAGGCTCCCGAAAAGCCCAAAGTGGAAGAAGATGTGGTTCTCATCGGTCGAAAACCGGTGATGAACTACGTAACTGCCTGTCTCACCTTCTTCAACTCCGGTTCGAAGAAGGTGGTGCTCAAAGCTAGAGGACGGGCAATCAGCCGAGCCGTTGACACGGTGGAGCTTACGCGTCGTGCCTTTTTGAAAGACTTAGAGCTAAAGAGCATCAACATAGGCACAGAGCGGCTCACACGAGAAGATGGACGAGAATCCAACGTGTCAACCATGGAGATAACTGTGGTTAAACCGTAGTCTCGGCGACTTCGCAAACTACAAAAGATTTCAGGTCGATTCCACGCCGATTTCGATAGGGTAAAGTAGGTGGGGTACGATTTAGGCGGTACTTTCTATTTCCACTAAAGCCGCCGCACCTCTATCTATCAACACCTTAACATTTTCTGCAGGCAAACTTGCTATGTCCTCCGTCTTGAAAGGACCGTACGTCTTCATATCTACGCCTACAAAGGCAGGGATACCGCGCAAAAACCTAACTACTTTGCATCCAGACGTTCCCTCGTCGACGTTAACCACTCTTCCTTGAAGAATACCGCGCAAAAAGGCTCTGAAAGAGTCGGATAAAGACAAAACTTCCCCACACAACTTTCTTTCTTCCGCTGTTAAAGCACCTTCAGAAACCCGCTCGCCGCTCCTAAGCTTGTTTAAAACCTTCCTCAAGCGAACGTGAACCAGCTCCGTAGTCATTTTCTCAACTTTATTTAACTCGTTGTTCAAAAGCTTGGCCTTCACACTCTCTTTGTCTAACATCCGTCCCTCCTCCCTCAGCCGTTTCACATAATCAACCAACCGTCGATAAAACCCGTTAGGTAAACTCTGCAACTCCGTGCTTTCTTTTTCGTGTCTCCAAGCTTCATAAACCTTATCGTACATGCTCATTCAGCCACCTCAGCTAAACCCTTACACAAAAGCAACAACGCTGCAGCGGTGGGTAACTCAACCCTCTGTTCCTTGTAGGGTCCATACGTTTCGTCCTCTATCCTAAACTCCGGAGCTTCTGAAACAAAAACTCTTACCTTTCCTTCTTTAAAAGCTATGGCGCTTTTAAACGGGTCGAAACTTTCCAAGGATTCCAAAGGCACCTCCACCTTTCTTAACCCGGTCTTTCCATGCAAAGAACCGGTTAACCTTATTAAACGATGAACGTCAGGAGTAACCACAGTATCAATCTTCGCTGATTGACCGTCCACCGCGTGCGCCGCTATTTTCTCCCAACTTTTCACACCAACGTTTCTTATCATACTCCAAGGACCAACTTTCCTCCAACTCCCTAAAAGCTTATCCTTGTTTTTAGTTAAGACGTCAACCGCCTTCTTTCCTAATCCAATTTGTTTAAGCTCCTGCAAAGAAGCATTAAGCAGGAAATCATAAGTTCCTCTGGCAATTCTTCCTCTCCAACCCTTATCCTCCAACCCTGGACCCGCAAGAACCCGCGCCTCCTTTTTTTCCAGCCCATGAAAAATTGTTTCTAACCCAACACCCACCACATAATCCACAATTTCCTTACGAGCCATCCCGTCTAACGCTTGAACCTCCCCGCTTTCAACCTGAACATGATAACCTCGATGTCCAGAGAAACACACAGTTATGTCACCAGCGGAAAATCCAAAGTCCTCCATCAACATGTCTAAAAGCTTCATAGTCTCCGCTTTCGCAGCCTCCAAACAAACTTCACACGGCCAAGTTTTCTCATCAAATTTTTGCCGCCCACACCCTGGACACTTGTCAGGCGGCGCGCCTTTACCAACAGCTCCGCAGCTGGTGCAGGTCCATCTGTCATGAAGCTTCTTGCAAGGCGTTGGAATATGATCCGCATCGATGTCAAAAAACAAGTCTGCACCCAACCATCCTTTCCGCCGCATTTCAGCTTCCGGATTTTCGTAGTATGCACTAGAGTAATAAACATGAGAAGGAACAATCTTCTTCAAAAAAGCTTTGAAACCGCCCACGTTCTTGAAAGCTTTATGTCGAAGCATCACGTTCCCTTTAAACAAAAGAAAACCAAATTCACGCCTTTCAAAGGAAGAAGGGGGGCGAATAACAAAGGAACCGTTCTGGTAATGCTCAGCGAATTTGTTTTGAACAAAAAGTGATGATTGTGAAGACATAGCTTTACTCTCCTCCATTAAACAATTTTAGATAAGCGTTGGATATAAGCAATGTAACGCTTAATGTGTAAATCGTTATAAGTTATAAGGTGTGCCATTAACGTAGGGGTTTATTAATGATGATTTTTGCGATATTTCGTCATC
>JAYEKF010000076.1:0-8202 GCA_034660895.1 Thermoproteota archaeon
TAAGACGCCTAGAAAAAGAAGGAATAGTCCGCAAAGCTGAGGGCTTCGGAACCGTCTACGAACTAGTGGAGTGACCACACTTGTGGCCACTTTTTCCCAGAACGGTTAACTACAGTACCCACTCTCTCATTATTAGTGGAAGTAGAGAATGTGGAACGGAATAATATACAAGAAGATGCCGAGAAAACATGCTTCATACCAAACACGTTTTCTGGAACAGCTAAAAAGTTGAGATTAACCTACACCACATTTACAAAACACACAGGAAACACCGCTCTGAACTTTGCAACTCAATCTACAAGAAAGTTGAATAATACCGCGATGTTAAAAGCAGAACGCAGAAAAGCGGAGGCAATTAAAATCATCCGTCACAACGTTTTCTGCTAAGCGAACTATACAAAATGTTAACTAAAACATGAAAATCGTAATTGAAAGGAGGTGAAAAACGTGAGCGAAGAAAAAGAAAAGAAAAAAGGAATATCAGAAGCCGAGGAAGTTAAAGAAATTCTTGGAGTAGTCTCTACAGAAATTCCCTCGCTGATAAAGGGTATCATTGCAAGCGTTTTCTCGGAAGAGGCTGGCAAAAATATGGGACGTGCAGCAGCTTCCTTCTACAAAGAGTTGAAGGAAAGCGGCATACCTGAAAACGTGGCGGTGAAGATGACTGAAGAGTACATTGGAGTGTTCACAAGCCTCGGAGACGTGCTAAAGAGTTTTACCCGCGGAAAGAAAAAATGGATATCGCCGGAGAAGGGAGAAGAAATCGGGAGGGAAATCGAAAAGAAAATCAAGGAGAAGATGGCTGAAAAATTCGGGGAAGAATGGGAAGAGGAGGAAGAATAACTCTATTTTCCCTTTTTTTTATTTAAGGAGGAAGCAAGATGAAAATACGCGCTATACTGGGCGGTGCGTTTTCAATAGTTGAACTACTTTCAAGTCTTTTTTTGTTATGGCTCACATTAGGTTGGAGGGTTCGAAAGGCAAGGAAAGCTTTCGAAAAACAGTTAATCAAAGAGGGAATGTCTAAAAGGGATGCGAAGAGGCTGAGTAAGCAGTATGCGTCTTTAAAGGATAAAGTTATGAGCAGTCTTTGGAGTGCCGTAACGAAAAATAAGATGAAAATCAGCACGTTTTGGAGTGAACATTAAGTAAACGGTTAAACCGTTTTTTTACGTCGTTATAAATTTGTGAGCAACACAAAGATGAGAAAGCAGTTTTGCAACCCATAGATTCAGCTAGTTGAACAGCCTCTTCTGTCGGAAACGCTATTGCGTTGACCCCTGCTTTGACCGCAAAAACGTCGGTTCTCTTTCGATGGTTGCCTTTCGGTCTCATGCACCCAAGCGCGATGGGAGTTTGAGGAAACATCAGTCTTGCGGCAACGAGCACCTTAGCGACGTCTTCTGGCGACGGTGGAGTTACGTTCTCCATCTGGGTACCCCGTATGGGCATAAACACAATAATAGTCAAGGCGGAGGGCGAATATTTCGAAATTATTTCAAGCGCTTTTAGTTCCCCTTTAATCCTACCGTAATGAAGTCCCACTAGGATGTGGGGCACAAACGGGATGTCCGCTTCCTGTAACGCCTTCAACGACTTGTCATATTGCTCCACGGTGGCGTCGAGTTTATAGACTTCCCGAATAGTTTCGTTCGACCCAATTATGTCGATGAGGGCGGTGTCCACTTCTGCTTCCTTCAATTTTTCAGCCAGAGAAAAATGGATGACGCCTGTGTGCACCACAACCGTTAATCTAAGGTCTCGTTTAATTTGGGCGATGGAATTCACAAATTTTTGGAAAGGAACTGAACCGTTTGGAGTACATCCGCCGCTGATTAAACAGCCAACCGCACCTTTCTGTTTTAATTCGGTGCAAAGTTTAATAAGTTTTCTCGGCGTTGTCGCCGAATGCATAGTGTGTAAAACTTTTCCTCCGCAGTGTTTGCAGTTTAAACCGCAATGCCAGCCAGTGATGGAGATAGATGGAAAGGCAGTTGGCGATGAACAATAATAACGGGTTTTGTGATAGGCAAAACTGGGTGCGTAAAACCAGATTTTCCTGCTGAAAACTTTCCAACTTGCGTTTCGGGCGGCGGCTAAGGCCTGCTCCAATTTCTCATCGTTCGCACGTAACAAGTCTTCATAGTTTTTGATGTTGAGCAACCGCATCCCAACCAAGCGGTAGTAGTAGAATTAAAGTTGGCTGACTTATAAGATTCGGTTTTACACGAGCACAATACATAGTCGCGCACAAGTAGAGTTTCAATATGAATTTTCTCTGCAGAACTCTTTTCCATCAGATTTTATAAAGATTAAAAAATGGGTATCTGAATGCGGTTTAAAATGTTTCTCACGAGCATCGCCATGTGCCTCACGGCACTTTTCATTTTCACCTATGGTTTGTACGCGGTCATTCCGAGAGACCCCGTTTCAGGGTCTTATGTGGCTGTTCTGGGCATTTTTTTAGGCATGGGCGGTTTGTTTACGTTGTTGTTTCAGATTGCTCCCGGAAGCGCGTCTAAGTGAGTCCTCTATTTCAAGAAGCGGAGCACATAGTCGTTCACTGTTTGCAGAAACGTTTCTTCCAAGTTGATTTTGTAGTGCTCCGCCAAAACAAAAATCATGTAAAGTAGGTCGGAAAGTTCAGAGGCCAGCATCTCTTTTGTTTTTTGCTTCTCTTGCTGTAAGCTTTGACTGCTGTGCTGTCCACCGCCACCACTTCACCCTTAACAGCTCCACCGTCCAAGAGCTGTTTCAACAAAACATTGAAAACTCTCTGGTAACTCTGCTTTCCTAAACGATGTTTAAACTGGGTGAACAAACCGTGGCTAGGCGTCTTCCTTTTGAATCCGCATGCTCTAGCCATCCGTTTATTCCTTTTCAGCAGCAACGCCAATCTACGATCGCTTGGAACACGCAGTAGATGCTTCAACAACTGAGCTTTCAACATAGAAACCGGAGGATAAGGCTTCCTACCAGCCCCAGCGGGGTGATAAAGAGACATCAAAAACCCTCGAATAGAACCTAAATTCACTGACTTAAGCACCTGTTTAATACTCAAAGCTTCTTCCTAACATAAAATAGTGCAGACAACAAATTAATTTCTAAACACCCTAACGCGTACACTCCAGCAACCGTTTACAGTGCTAAGAGACCTGAGGTTAGAGGCGCAAGTAGATTGTTGAAGATGGCGCTGAGTCCGTAGAAGTCGCAAGTGGCGCCTATTCTCCTGAGCACCTCCGCGATTCATGTGCATGTTTCAGGGTGGAGAGCGTTACTTCCACACTTTCGCGTCCGATAATCTCTTCATGATATTCCTTAAAGGGTGGATATTTCTTTACCCATTCTGGATTATTTTCAGCGAACTTCAGGAGCATATTTATACAGTGCAATGTCTTCAGGTCGACATTGTGCTCAATGTCTTCTGTGTCCTTCTGCGCAGTTTCCTCATCAACGCCTAACATCCTCAGAAACCGGTTTATTATCGAATGTCGGTTTACGACTGATTTGGCTACCTTCTCGCCCTCAGGGGTAAGCGTGATTCCCCTATACTTCTCGTAGACTACATATCCCTCCTCGTCAAGCCCCCGCATCATCGCGGTAACCGCAGATGCTCGTACGTGGAGATGGGAGGCTATATCAACATTCATAGCGTAACCCTTCTCTTTTATCAATAAGTATATCACTTCTAAGTAGTCCTCTTTGTTCAGCGTATCATGACGCAGCATTTATTGATCCCCTCATCAACTTATCTAAATCTCTCATATATATTTAAACCTAAAAACCGAGCAACAGTCCTACTCCGCGAACTATCAACACGACTATGATAGCCAAAATAAGCGTATATACTACACCAAATAATGTCAGCCTCCAATTTCCAAGCTCTTCACGTTGCACCATCCAGGTTGGTAGGCACCCCGCATAGAGTAAGTAGAAAACCAAAAAGGTATAGGCGGCAAGAGGCGCCCAACCCGCTAAAAGTAGGCTATGGAAGGAAGGGTTTTCGGCGGCTCCAGCTCCAAGTGACACCTCTAACCCATAAGTCGATGCTAGCGTCGTTAGAACTATCTCCTTGGCAGGAATTGCAAAGATTAGACAGAGTATCATCCTCCAGTCTAAACCTAATAGCGAGCCGGCTGGCTCAAGGAAATGGCCAAGCATCGCAGCGTAGGATCCCTCAACCGCTCCACTAGGGTAGTAGCTTATGAACTGCTCCATCCATCTCCCCACGAACTTTGGATGCTTTGGGGCGCTTGAGATGAATTTCACAAATCTTGTGAACTGTAGTATCGTCTTTGGGTCAAGTCGGTGCTCGAGCACGTGGGCGTCCTTCAATGCGATGTCTTTAGGGACTAGAGTAATCTCAAGGATTTTCTTGAACAGAAGTGTTGAGCGTCGGATATGGTGGTTGGCATGGTTTCACCTTGAGTTGGGTTGTTCCAAAGGCAATTAAGCGTTTTCTGTGAGGGCGCGGCGGAAGTAATAAAGGAATGAACCCGTTTTATAATTGGTGCTCGTCGAGGGCGGTCAATGAATCAGCCGCGCGTCATCAAGAGGATTCGGGTTTCTATAGGCTCCGCCATAGTACTAAGGCTACTAAACGGAAGGCTGGATGCTAAACCAACCACCGCTTACCTGCTCACCTATAAAGAAGAAAAATGCACTGCCAACTGTGCCTTCTGCCCACAAGCCCGAACCAGCAGCGCTAGGTCGGATAAGCTTTCCAGGGTGACATGGCTGCCTTTTCCTCTTAAACAAGTGTTTTCCGGCATAAAGCGTACTGTGCAGAGAGGGGAGATAAAGCGGGTTTGCATTCAAGCGTTAAACTATCCAACTGTTTTCAAAGACCTTCTTGCACTTGTTAAACAGCTTCGGCTGTACACTGAAGTTCCAATTTCCCTTTCTTGTCAGCCTTTAAACTGCAAAAAACTAAAAGAACTGCTTCAGGCTGGAGTGGAGCGAATCAGCATCGCCTTGGACGCCGCAACCAAGAAACTATTTGACCAACTGAAGGGAAAATGGGTGGGCGGTCCATATGTGTGGGAGAGGCAACGCAGGACATTGTTGGACGCTGTGAAAATTTTTGGTGAGGGGCTCGTTACCACTCATTTGATTGTTGGTTTAGGAGAAACCGAGCGGGAAATGGTTCAAACTATTCAATGGTCTGTTGATTCAAAAGTATACCCCAGCTTATTCGCGTTCACACCTATCCGTGGAACTGCTCTAGAAAACCGTCCTCCACCGTCCGTTGACCATTATAGGAGAATTCAAATCGCCCAACATCTTATCACACGCGGGGAAGCCCGATTTGAAAACATGAAGTTCAATCCAAACGGAAAAATTGTTGATTTTGGGGTTCCAAAAAATTTGCTGCTGAACACGGTGAAATCCGGCCGTCCTTTCCTCACCTCTGGCTGTCCAAACTGCAACCGACCCTACTACAACGAACGCCCTGGAGGGCCCATATACAATTATCCACGACCGCTCACACGAGAAGAAATTTTGGAAATAGAAAAGCAAGTTAAAGGATTTAGGGTTTAAAATAGTTGTTTTTCGCCGAAAACTAATCTTCTTTGCTACTTCGCAGTGAGAGAAAGCTAAGTTGGAACTCTGGTGCTTGTTAGACGGCGTAGCCAGCGGTAGAATAGTGAAGCTTAGGTTTTACATTTCCCTAACCTGTGAAGAGAAAAATTTTGAGGACAGAGACTACAGACCCTACTTTCTACTTCTACATCCATTGTCTGAAAAAACGAAAAAACAGTTCACAGTTGTATGTTTGACAAAGCCGCAAAGTCGCTGAAGATAAAGAACTGTTACTACAAAGATGCCCTATAAATTCTGTTACAATACATGCGGAATTATGGTTTAAATATGAGTGGTGCCGAATAATCTAAAGAGAGGAACGAAAACAATGGGTTCAAAATCACCTAAAGGTGAATTCGCTGCGAGAAACCTAAAAAAGAAGAGGAAAAAGTTCCGTTGGAGCGACATACACTATAAGCGACGGATGCTCAGGCTAGACGTAAAAGCGGATCCGCTGGAGGGTGCACCTATGGCTCGAGGAATCGTGCTAGAAAAAGTTGGAGTGGAGAGTAGGCAACCTCACAGCGCCGTACGAAAATGTGTTAGGACGCAGCTTATCAAGAATGGAAAGGTGGTCACAGCGTTTCTTCCCAGGGATGGCGCCATGAACATGGTTGACGAACACGACGAGGTGATCATTGAGGGGATTGGCGGCCGCCTTGGTGGAAGCTATGGGGATCTGCCTGGTGTTAGCTGGAGGGTAGTTAAAGTGAATGGTGTTTCGTTGAAAGAGTTGGTGTATGGTCGGAAAGAGAAGCCTATGCGCTGAAAACCTGCTGAACTATTTGTTTTCCTCAATGTTTAAATATGGATGTTTTAACCGAAAAGAGTTTGTTAAGGTGGCTGTGTTTGAGCAAGCTGGAAGAGATTAAGCTGTTTGGAAAGTGGAGTTTCGGGGGGGTTGAAGTAAAAGACCTTGGGTTGAAAAAGTATGTTTATCTGAAGCCGCTTTATGTTCCACACAGCATGGGCCGCCATGAACATAAGCGTTTTCATAAGTCTAAAGTGAACTTAGTGGAGCGGTTGGTGAACGACTTGATGCGGCCTGGCCGGAATGCAGGGAAGAAGGTTTGGGCGATTGGTTTGGTTCGGAACGCGTTTGAAATTATTTACCTCCGCACGAAGAGGAACCCGATTGACGTTTTGGTGAGCGCGGTGGAGAACTGTGCTCCTTGCGAGGATACAACGCGGATTAGTTATGGTGGTGTGGCGTATCATTTGGCGGTGGACATTTCCCCTCAGAGGAGGGTTGATGTTGCGTTGCGTTTTCTGAGCGAAGGAGCGAGGAAATGTTCGTTTGGTAACGCTAGGTCTTTAGAGGAGTGTTTAGCTGAGGAGTTAATTTTGGCGGCGAACCATAACATTAAGAGCTACGCGGTTGCGAAACGTCATGAAATGGAGAGGATTGCACAGTCTTCCCGTTGAGAACGGCTTATTTTAAGTGTATTTCCGCGACATCCCCATCTTCTAATACAAAGTCTAATCCCACTTTTTGGGGGCTGAACGGTAAGCGTTTAGACCAGATTTTTGCGTGGGAGAAATTTTTTTGGAAGTCGCTGTGAATTTGTTTGCTTAGGTGTTGAATGGTGGAATTTTTTGGAAGGATGAAGGGTTTCGACGAGGGTTTTGGTTGGTTTGGTTGTTTAGTGTAAACGCGGATAACATCTAATATCTGAAATAGAGTGGAGGCAAGTTTCTTTAAGCCCTGTTTCGTTTTGCAGGACACAGCGATGATCGGAAGTTGGTTGTCCACTGCTTTTCGTAGTGTTTCTAGGTTTTCAGCGGCTTTTGGTTGATCGGTTTTGTTGGCGATTATAACGGCAGGATGGTAAGTTGTGCTTTCGAAGACGGCGTCTTCAACGTCGTCAAGTGTTGCGTCTCCATGAATTTTTATTGTGGCATCAGCGACGCGGTAGGTTTTAAGCAGCTCCTCAATTTGTTTTTGGGTGCAGTTGACAAGTTTTCCGTTGATAATTATTCGTAGGCCGGCGCCCACATGTCTTGGTTCAATTTCTACTCTAGCGTGTGGTTTTTGGGTGAGAATGCGTGCTTTTGTCAGTTCGTTTTGTATTAGCGCCAGCTGTTCAATAGGGTTCTCGGTGAGGTCTACCATAAGGATGAGGCCGTCAGCGTTCCTAGCTTGAGTGAGGGCTTGTGGTCCCCACGCGGTGCCGTTTGCTGCACCCGGTAGAAGCGGCGGGGCTTCAATGAGTTGGAATTGGATGTCCTCGTATGGAAACATGCCGGGTATAGGCATCTGGGTTGTGCAGGGGTAGCTGGAGATTTTTGGTTTGGCATTAGTTAACGCTGCGAGGAGGCTGCTTCTACCTACGTTTGTGGGGCCTAAAATGACGATTTGGGCGGCTCCCTGCTTTTGGATGAAGTATTTTGGGCCTCCACGCGCAACCTTCCGTCTTTGTTTTTCTTGTTCAATTTCTCGACGTAGACTAGCGATTTTTCGTTTTGTTTGCGCGCAGAGTTTTTCAGTGCCCTTATGCTTAGGAACCAAGCTTAAAAATTCTTGTAGGAGGCGGAGTTTTTGCTGTGGATTTCTAGCTCTAGAGGCTTCACTAAATTTGTGTTTTGCTTCCGCAGGCAGATTAGCAGGCATAACGTACC
>JAYEKF010000077.1:0-8132 GCA_034660895.1 Thermoproteota archaeon
ACGCTCGAGAATGACCACGGTGTTAACGGAGTTTACATGTTAAGAATATGATTAAAAGAGCGTTAACGAATTAATGTTCCGTTTTTTGGATTTCTAACCATTCTTTCGAAGTGTTTCATCAAGTTTTTGGTGACCGGACCAGGTGTTCCGTCGGCGATGACTCTTTTGTTTATCTCTCGTACAGGCAGGACTTCGGCGGCGGTTCCGGTGAAGAAGACTTCGTCGGCGTTGAACAGTTCGTTTGGTGTAATGTTTCTTTCCACCACTTTGTACCTAAGCTTTTCCGCTAGTTTCATTATAGTATCTCTAGTGATTCCGGGCAATGCTCCTGTGGCTGTTGGCGGAGTAACAATGACATTGTTTCTTACTATGAAAATGTTTTCAGCTACCCCTTCGCAAACAAAGCCACTCTTATCTAAACATATAGCTTCATCTACGCCGGCGGCGTTGGCTTCTATCTTAGCTAGAATGCTGTTTAAGTAATTAAGTGATTTCACCTCGTGGGTGGTTGCGTCCACGGGATCCCTTTTCACCCAAGAAATCATAGTGGTCACCCCTTTTTGTTTAGCTTCTCCTCGGTGGAGCTTTATTGTGTCTGTGATGATAACGACTGTGGGTTTGGGACATTTTCTTGGGTCTAGTCCCAAGTCGCCTATTCCACGTGTGATTACTAGTCGGATGTAAGCGGTTTTGAGGTTGTTTTTCTTCAGCGTGTCTAAAACTGCTTTGGTCATCTCTTCTTTTGTCATGGGAATCTGCAACATAATGGTGTGTGCAGATCGATACAACCGGTCGATGTGTTCTTTCAGCTTGAATACCACACCATTGTAGGCGCGTATTCCCTCGAACACTCCGTCGCCGTAAAGTAGTCCGTGGTCGTATACGGAAACTTTCGCCTCGGATTTCGGGTGGAACTTTCCATCGATGTATACCGAAAGCTTCTTTTCCATTTTTGTGCCTCTTTAAACTTAGAGCGTACAATATCACATTAAGCTTTGATATAGTTTTTGCTTTCACAGAAGTCTGCTTTAGCCGAAGTATTTCGGTCTCTTAGACAGATGTTTTGGAAGGGTTAAAGGCTGGAATGGTTTGCCCTTTGTCTTCTCTACCACTTCATTTATGAAGTCTTGAAGCTTCATTTTTCTGATTTTTCTTTTTTTTCTGTCTCTCACTGGAACAATGTTGGAGGTAACTTCTTTTTCGCCAACCACAATTATGTAGTTGACCCATTCCTTCTCTGCTTCCATCACTTTTTTTTGCATAGTTAGGGGGCGGTCGTCAACATCCACTCGAATACTATGTTTTTCAATTTCGTCGGCTACTTTTTCAGCGTACTCTAGAAAATCGTCTATCAACGGTATCATTCTAACTTGAATTGGTGAAAGCCAAAGCGGTAAAATAGAAACTCCACCAGACTTTTGTTCTCGATAAGCTTTCTCCAACATTGCATACACGCATCTTTCGATGGCTCCGCTTGGAGAGCAATGTAAAATGAGCGGATGCTTGTCCTTTCCATCAGCATCGACGTAAGTTATGCCATATCTTTCTCCGTTTTCTATGTCAATCTGATCAGTGGAGAGAGCGGACGCTTTATCTAGATTGTCTACGAAGTTGAAATCCCATTTCAGTATGAAATAGAAAAACCTTTTTTTCCACATCTCGATTAGCACTGGTTTGCCAAACTTGTTCGCTAAAGAAACAATGAAGTCTTTGTTTTCTTTGCCGAAGTCTTCTGTGAATCTTATTGCCAGCTCGTAGTCATCTCGGGTTAACTCGCAAACGTCTTGCAGAACATCCATGCACAACTGAAACCGAATTGGAAACTCCTTTTTTACTTGTTCCAAATTGGCGCAGAGCGCGTGACAGTCTGGCATGGTGAACGCTCTTAGTCTTCTAAGACCAACCAGTTCACCGCTTTTCTCTCTTCTGAAACTATATTTGGTTAACTCGTAAATCTTCATAGGTAGGTGACGATAGGAAATTTGAGCGTCATGAGCCATCAAGAATTGGCCGAAACATGCGCTAAATCTGAGGAAATAATCTTTATCCTCCGATTTAACAATGTATTGGCGTGCTGGA
Source organism: Thermoproteota archaeon (assembly GCA_034660895.1). Taxonomy (GTDB): domain Archaea; phylum Thermoproteota; class Bathyarchaeia; order Bathyarchaeales; family JAYEKF01; genus JAYEKF01. The sequence continues at coordinate 2,080 of JAYEKF010000077.1, forward strand.
AATCTGTGTAGATACTTGGCTAGGCTTGGATGCTGGAAATCGTACATTACTGGAGTTTCAACTTCCATAGCTCCATATTCGATTACGCTTCTAGTGACGTACTGCTCGATTAAAGATTTGATTAAACGCCCCTTTGGATACCATCTCATGTTACCTGAGTCGCTGGCTGGCTCATAGTCAGCAATCTCTAGTTTTCTCATCAAAGTTATATGCGGAGGCATTTGCTCAACAGCCCTAGACTTAGCCATCTCATACTTCACAAACTTCTCCAGATTTTGGTAATCAGAAAAATCAAATTTTTCCACCGGAACCATTCGCCCACTCTGATCCAAAATAAACCATAAAGATTCTGCCTTCTCCTCCGCCTCCAAAGCCTCCGAAACTTCCTCCTCTTTCTTTTTAGCTTCGCCTGGAAGAATAATCCGAAACTGCTCAGCTAAAGGATGCCCCTTTATGGAAATAGAAAATTTTTTGCACCAACCGAAAGGAGCGCGGTAAGCTTCTATGCCTAATTCCTTTGCGTATTTTTCCATGGTTTTGAGAACATTTAAGGCATCAACAGGCTTCGCTAAATTGCTGCTCAAGTGGGAGTAGGGATAAATCAAAATTCGGTTAACTTTCAATTTTTTAAGAAAAAGTTTAATCTCTTCCACCGCCCTTTTCGCAACTCCTTCGTTGTCATCCTTTTCAACGGAGGTAAACAGTACAACAACCTCCTCGAGCCTACACTCCTTTTTCTCACATTCTTCCACTAAGGCAGCTTCTTTTTGGATGGGTTTGTAGCATATGAAGTCTGAATGCAACTGAAGTATCCGCAAATCGTTTTCCTCCTCATCAAATTTTTGATAATGCGAAACCGGGGCAACAAATTTTGCCTTCTTGCTGGTTTAGCATGTTATATGTCATTTAGTTTACTTCATCATAAGTTTTCCGTATTCCTTCCCGGGCAGCCTTAAGAGACATCGTAAAGGTTATGAATATTTTTGCTTCCAATAATAAACCGTGGAAGGATGGAGTTTGAAAAAGTTTGACGTTGTGATAGTGGGTGCGGGAACAGGGGGGTGTATGACTGCAAAGACGGCCGCCGACGCGGGCTTGGAAGCCTGTTTGGTAGATGTGAAGAAAAGAGATGAAATTGGGGATAAAGTTTGTGGAGACGCTATCGGCAAACATCATTTTGACGATTTGGGCTTAGATAAACCAAGAGGGGATGAACTAGAACGAAAAACTGTGGGAATACGCATTTACTCGCCGGATATGGAGTCCTCCTTTCTTGTGAAGGGAAAGGGATTACATGGATACATGTTAAATCGCCACCTTTTTGGGCAGAGATTGCTGAAAAACGCTGTGGATGCTGGAGCAACGCTTCTAGACTCCACACAAGTCATCGAACCTACCATAGAAAACGGGTTTGCCGTCGGAGTGTTAGCGAGAAATGTGAAAACCGGAAAAAAAATCAGGTTAACCGGCCGTGTGGTCGTGGACGCCAGCGGCTTCTTCGCGGTTTTACGGAAAAAACTTCCTCCGGAATTCGCTATTGAAAAGCATGTGGATAACAAGGATGTTGAGGCTTGTTACAGGGAGATCCGTGAATTAAAAGAGCAGGTTGAACAGCCGGAATTTTCCGAAATATATCTTAATCAGAAGGTAGCTCCTGAAGGATATTGTTGGGTCTTCCCTAAAAGTGGGGAAAAAGTGAATGTGGGGTTAGGGGTTGCTATGTTTAGTGGTTTTCCGAAACCGAAGAAACAGCTTTACGAACATGTTTTATCTATGCGTTTGTTTAAAGGGTCCTCACTTTTGACGGGTGGCGCTTGGTATGTTCCAACTCGTAGACCGCTGGACTGCATGGTTGGAAACGGATTTTTGGTTGTGGGCGACGCCGCTTGTCAGGTAAACCCAATTCATGGAGGTGGTATGGGACCTTCTATGAGAGGGGGGGTTGTAGCCGGAGAAACAATCGCGGAAGCTTTGGAGCGGGATGACGTGAGCCGGGAGGGACTTTGGTCTTACAACGTGAAATATTTACGTTGGTATGGAGTGAAGCAGGCTGGATTGGAAGTGTTCCGCATTTTTCTTCAAGCTTGCACCGATGAAGATTTGAACTACGGAATGAAGCATAAACTGATTACTGAGGAAGACCTCCTCAAAGCGAGCATGGGTGAAGAAGCTCAGGTTAACATCACAGATGCAACTGTTCGAGTTTTCAGGGGATTGAGAAAACTTGGGTTTCTGAAAAAACTACGCGGCACCGTAGATTTGATGAGAAAAGTGAGAATTTGGTATAGACGCTACCCAGATTCGCCGGAAGGCTTCGAAGAGTGGAGAAAAGGAGCAAAAGACCTGTTTAAGTTAGCGGAGACGAAGTTTAAGTAGAGTTGTTTGTTAACATGCATGTTGCAGCGTTGGTCACCGGCGGGAAAGATTCCGCTCTAGCTCTTCACCGCGCCCTCAAACAAGGTTACGACGTGAAGTTTTTAGTCACAATGTTTCCGCAACGTGAAGATAGCTGGATGTTTCATTCCTTGAATATTCAATTGGTAAACTTGTTTGCGGAGGCAGTTGGAATTCCATTGGTGAAAGCGAAAACTGAAGGCGTTAAAGAGGAGGAACTTAAAGACCTAAAACGTTTACTCGCAACAGTTGATGTGGACGGCGTAGTTTCCGGAGCTGTATCATCTCACTACCAGAAAAACCGAATAGACAAAATCTGCCAAGAATTAAACTTGAAATCCATCACACCACTCTGGCAGGAATACCCTATAAAACTGCTGAAAGAAGTGGTTCATCTTAACTTCACAGTTATAATTACAGGCGTATACGCATACGGTTTTAACCCAAACTGGCTTGGAAGAAAAATCAATGCGTCCACCATAAGCGACCTAATCCAACTATACAAAAAATATCAAGTGTCTCCAGTAGGCGAAGGCGGAGAATACGAAACTTTAGTTCTCGACGCCCCTTTCTTCAAGAAAAAAATGCGATTGATTGAGACGAAGGAGAACTGGGAAAATCATACGGGATATTTGCTTGTGAAAAAAGCGGAGCTAGTCGACAAGTAACCAGAAAGTACGTTAAAGTTGGAAAAGTTTATTAACGGTCTTAAAGCTGATAGCTACAAGCCGCTGGGATGTAACCTCGTTGCACGGTTGAACCATAAACGACAAGAGGCGTTTAACATTGGCTTATAAATACATTCAAAAAGCATGGAAAAAACCTGATGCTTCTTACGTGAAAGACTTAATGTGGCATAGGCTTATCAAGTGGCGGCGTCAACCCACCATTCTAAGAATAGAAAAGCCCACCCGTCTTGACCGAGCTAGAAAACTTGGATACAAAGCCAAACAAGGATTCGTCATAGCTCGTGTTCGTGTTAGACGGGGTGGCCCAGAAAAACCCCGCCCTCGAGCTGGACGGCGGCAGAAGCGGATGGGCGTCAAAAAACTGAAGCTTGCCAAAAACATAAAATTAATCGCAGAGGAAAGGACAGCGAAAAAGTTCCCAAATCTGGAGGTTCTCAATTCTTACTGGGTTGGAGAGGACGGGAGGCACAAATGGTTCGAAGTCATCTTGGTGGACCCACATCATCCCGCCATCAAATCCGACAAAGATACAAATTGGATCTGCAATAAAGCTCACCGAGGTCGAGTGTTCCGTGGGTTAACCAGCGCTGGCAAGAAAGTACGAGGACTCCGCCGAAAAGGGAGAGGCGCTGAAAAGGTGCGACCAAGCCGTCGAGCTGCTCGCAAACGAAAAGAAAAAGAATAAACACAGTTAACGCGTTACAGGTTGTATACAAGAGCTGCTATGGCGCAGCCGTAATTGCCTTTAGGAACCGTCAAAACTTCGGTGCGATATTTTGTTTCCCCGATTTCTATTCCTCTTATTTTCGCCATCTCCCTGATTCTCCACTCCAGTTTTTCTTTCAAAGCCCCCTTATCCATACGTCCATGAGCCTCCGCTACAATTCCATATTTTCTGTTTTTCTCCCAAGCCCAAGCGATTCCAGCGGCGATTTTTTTTGTTTTTCCGTTCCCGGTCATTTTAGCTATAACCGTATGAGTTATTGAGCCAATCGGTATTTCCTTCTGCTTTGTTTCTTTGCATTTCGGTGGAAGTATCGACGTGACAGAAACTAAGTTACATTGGGCTATGCCAGCCCCTTTTAATGCGAGGTCGAACGCGTTAAGCTCAGAAACTTGGCTGATAGCTTTTCCACCTGTTACAAAAAACTTTTTCGGAATCATTGGCGCCCCGTTTCCTTTCGTTATGGCATTGCAAAAAAATTAGGTTTATTAACCTTGTGGTAAACAGTTTTCAACGCAATTTAAATTAAAAACTAATTAGAAATGGAAGCTATCTTGCAGTGTTAAAGAATCATGTATTGAGGGTGAGATAATTTTTGCAAATTCCTGTAACCTACATTGACATACGTTTCTTTGTTCATGCAACCGAAGACCTAGACAAAGTAATGGACGCCGTAAGCCACGTTCTCCCCCTCAGATACGCTGACGAAATTGTTTTCAAAAGAAATAAGGTGGAGGGACATTTTGGTAATCCTATCTCTTTCTTCCAAACCAGAATAAGAAAGAAAGAAATTGTTAAAGCAGTTATCGAAAAACTTTCTTCAAATCTGAGTATACTGGAAAAAGAAAAATTACGTGCGGAAATCCATCAACATCTCGAAAAAGGAAGCTTTTACCTCCGACTGGACAAACAAGCGGCGGTTCAAGGCGAACTTAAGCTTTCCGTAGCTGACCCCATCCATTTTCATGTACGATTCGGAAACAAAAAACCAGAAGACCTCATCATAATTTGTCAAAGATTGGGGATGCTGCCGTGAGGAAATTCGTTGACCTACACCTGCGTCCGCCGTTGAACGATTTTGCTCAAGTAAAAAAAATGTTCGCTAAGTCTCATGAGCTGGGGTATAGTATGGTGGGTGTATCTCTTCCACCAAACATCCCGAAAAAGGGCATCTACCGATTACAGGAACTCAGCAATTCCACCGACATCGACTTGGTGACCAGAGTAAATCTAGTTGCAGAAAACCGTCGAGAATTGCTGAACCGGTTAAGGCAGTTCCGGCGGAAATTTGAAATCGTATCGGTGGTATGTACTTTGAAAAAGGTTGCGAGGGAAGCGGCTAAAGACCGGCGGGTAGACCTTTTATCCTTTCCTCCTGTGCACCTACGCAGATGTTTCTTTGACCACGCTGAAGCAGAACTCGCTTCTAAAGTGTTTGCTTCTCTGGAAATAGAGATGGCGCCGCTTCTGGAGCTGGAGGGTTTAAGAAGAATTCAGCTTCTGTCTCGTCTTAGAAGAGAGGTGAAAATTGCAGTGAAATTTAATGTGCCTATTGTCCTTTCAAGCGGAGCAAAAAACGTGTATTTTATGCGAAGCCCGCATGACTACGCCGCGCTTACCAGCCTTTTCGATATGACTCAGCCACTTGCGTTGTGTTCGTTTTCGGAAACTCCGCTGAGCTTAGTTAAGAGAAACAGAGAGAAGCTTAGCCCCAGTTATGTAGCTCCAGGAGTACGTGTTGTTAGGAGAGGAAAGAACTGCCTAAGCGTGTGAGAACTCGGTATCTTGCACTAGAAATACTTAGCGAACACTTTTTCAACAAGTGGGATATAATAAACACCATTCGACATGCGGTTGTGCAACTCTTTGGGGAATACGGTGCCAGCCAAATCAACCTCTACCTCATCGAATATGATGTAGAGAAGAATCAGGCGATTGTACGTTGTTCCCACAAGGCTGTTGAAATGGCTCGAGCAGCCATCGCTTCCGTAACAAAAATGCTTGATCATCCAGTAGCCATACAAGTTCTAAGCGTTTCTGGAACGCTAAAAGCTCTTCGACGAAAATTACCAAAGAATTAGCGGTTTATACAAAATTATTGCCCACTAACTAAAGCTTACAAGCTTTCCAAAAACAAGGGCTTTCTTTTCCGCCTTTTTAAAAATGGCACTAGAACCATTCCCGCAATGAACCCGCCAATATGCGCCCAATACGCCACGTTACCCGCTATTCCAAACACTGCGTAT
>JAYEKF010000078.1:0-7785 GCA_034660895.1 Thermoproteota archaeon
CGTCAAACGGAAAAGATTATTGTCCCTATCACAAATTTTACCTTTGCTGGTCTCAGCGTAGGGAGTGAACCTGACGCCCATCATGGTTAAGCAGATTATCCGCTTAGAGGAACTGGGCAGCAAGAGTCTAGCGGTGGATGCGAACAACTTTTTGTATCAATATTTTGTTGATTCAACTGCCAAATGGGGCGCTGTTGCGGGATTAAGTGGAAACGTCACTTCGCATTTGGTTGGCCTCATGTTTTGTTCCACCCGTCTCTTGTACGAGCATGGAATCAACATTAGATTTTAATTTTCGGAGGAACTTAGAAACTCTAATACTTTATGTTGTTAAAAATAAATCAGCGGGAGACCCCATGAAAGTTCGTGCTCACGTCCTTGTTAGCGGGAGGGTTCAAGGTGTTTTCTTTAGGTCTGAAACTCAACATGAAGCGAGAAGAAGAAATGTAACTGGTTGGGTGCGAAACTTGCCGGATGGGCGGCTGGAAGCAGTTTTTGAGGGCGAAAAAGATGGGGTGGAAAAGTTGATTGAATTTTGTAATAGAGGCCCTCCCATGGGGAGGGTGACAAATGTTGAAGTGCGATGGGAAAATTACAAGGGGGAATTTGAGGCCTTCAGAGTTCGGTATAGACATCGATATTTTTAATTGTACCCAACTGGACATGCAGAGTAGAAGTGGAAAAAAATGGTTAGTACGCGGGAAATTATGAGTTTGGCTTTAAGTTTGGCGGATTTTGAGGAGGCTCCTCCGGACACTGCGATATATGTTGAAGGAGAGAACATCAAAAAGGTTTTGGTGGGCATCGACGTGGAGGCGGCGGAGTTGATGCTTGCAAAACAGTTGGGATATGACGCAGTAATTTCTCATCACCCAAAAGGGGGAAAGGCGGTGATTAACTTTCATGAAGTGTTTGACAGGCATGTTGAACAAATGGTTGAAGCGGGAGTTCCGGTGGAGGCGGCGAAAAAGGTGGTTGAAAAGAAGAGGAGGGCACTTGAGGTGGAGATGCATACAAGAAACTATGACTATGCGGTTTCCGTGGCAAAGTTGCTGAACATGCCTTACATGAACATACACACGCCGCTAGATGAGATAGGGCGGAGAAGAATGAAAACTCAGATTGAACATAAGGTGGGTGCAAAAGAAAATGCGACGGTGGATGATGTTGTTTCTGCATTGAAGGAACTCCCCGAATTCAGCAAAGCCGTTACAGACATCAAAATTCGTCTTGGAAAGGGTAGCAACAAGGCGGGAAAAGTTGTGGTTTCACACGGGGCAGGGACCAACGGGGGATATGAAGTTGCGAAAACCTACTTTAAGTACGGAATAGGAACGATTGTGTACATTCACGTTAGTGTCTCAGATTTGGAGAAGCTAAGAGCAGACGGCGTGGGTAATCTGCTTGTAACGGGACACATTGCAAGCGACTCGTTAGGAATCAACCCATTTATAAGCGAACTTGAAAGAAGAGGAATTTCGGTGACAAGAATAGGAATTGTTCCGCCTTGAAATCTCAGATAGCTAGGGATGCCGGAACGCCAACGATTCTTTTGATTAACGACGATGGAATACAATCCCTTGGTCTGCTGGCGTTGAAAAAACAACTAGAAAAGCTTGGTAGACTGGTTGTTGTCGCCCCAAAAGATGAACGAAGCGGCATCGGTAAAGCCTTAAGCACCAACCACATCAAACTTGCTGAAACACAACTCCGTGATGGTTCCGAAGCCATAGCCGTAAGCGGTACACCCGCCGATGCTTTCTTAATCGCTAAATACAAGATTCTGCGACGGCCGCCGGACTTGTTGGTTTCGGGAATAAACATTGGACCTAACCTTGGAATTGACGACCTCTTCACTTCGGGCACTTTAGGCGCCGCCTTAGAAGCCGCTGTACACCGAGTTCCAAGCATCGCTGTTTCTTATTGCACCGAAGAACTCGCCGAGCAACAAGATAAGAGCGGAAAAGCTACACTTGAAGAGTTGGAGTTCACAGCTGTCTTAGCTCAAAAAGTTGCAAAATACGTGCTGAAACATGGAATCCCCCCTGACGTAGACATTTTATCTATAAATGTGCCTGAAAAAATTGGTTCAAAGCAAATAAAAATCACTCGCTTGTCCTATAAGGAATACCAAGATATCTACACTCGTCAGGGAGACGGCTACAAAATTATTGGTTGGGCTTTACGCGACTATTTGGACGATGAAAAAGGAACCGACCTGTATGTTGTGAAGAAGGAAAAGTGCGTATCTATCACTCCAGTTAAGATAAACCTTACCCACCGGACGGAAAGCTTGAACGGACTGTTGAAAGCTTTAAATTCCGATTTGGAAGGAAATTAGGTGAACCCTACTTAACTTGTTTTGGAATTCGAAAATGTGAATCTTTTCCAGCGCTTATATATTCTCCTCCCGCGTCTCGTATGATGGATGCAATTTTCGCAAAGTTTCCTGAACCTAGATATTGACGTGGCTTTATAATAATGAACTTTTCTTTCACTTCGAAAGATAACAAATTTTCTAGGTTTTTGGGAAACATCACTTTGACATCTTCAACGTCACGCATTCCCTCAAGCGGCGGGGTTGGTGTAGGAGCTACAGCGGGGGCTGGCGTTGGCGTGGGCTTCACCGTTTTTAGCGTGGTTACGACCTCACGTAAGTCTCTACTCACTAGGTTCAGGATGTCTAGAAGCTGGTCAATTCGCTTCAACAGTTCTTGCACATCTGGTTTTTCTTCGCTCATATGAACATTTCTCCACATTTACTATTTCGTAGGTTGCTCATTTATTTTTCCCCATCTAACGTATGGTAACATAAAATAGCTTGTTTCGAATACAAATAGAGCGGTACGAGAGGTTTTAGTGTGTTGGAGGTTGACGGTAGCCAGAAAAGTGGTAGTGGCACCATTCTGCGCACAGCAGTGGCTTTAGCAGGTGTCCTTAACCAGCCTTTACACATTTATAACATCCGCCAAAAACGTTCTCAACCGGGTTTACGCCCCCAACACCTTGAAGCCGTTCTCACCGCAGCAAAGATTTGCAGTGCTGACGTAAAAGGAGTTGAGTTAGGCTCTCAGGAAGTCTGGTTTACACCAAAAAAAATCGCTGGGGGCAAGATAGATGCGGAAATTGGCACCGCAGGCAGCATTCCAATGTTGTTGTTGACGATTTTGCCTTTATGCGCTTTCGCTCAGAAAACGGTGCGTATCCACGTGTCGAAAGGCGGCACAGACGTTCGTTTTTCACCTACAATCAACTATTTACAACACGTTTTTCTGCCCATGCTGGAACGGATGGGACTCAAATCTTCCTTAACGGTTCATAAGTATGGATATTACCCAAAAGGAATGGGGGAAGTCTCCCTAGAAGTTGAGCCATGCCAGCAACTGCACCCAATCCATCTTGAGAAATTTGGGAACTTGGAGGCAGTGGAGGGTGTTTCGGTGTGCACTTTCCTAGCGGACCGCAGGGTGGCGGAGCGGCAAGCTAAGGCTGCTAATGAGTATCTTAGGCCGCATGGTTACGAAGCGAAAATTAGGGTTGTAAACGACACATCTAATCCAGTTCAGAAGGGGAGTTCGCTTGTGCTGTGGGCGAAAACAAGCACCAACGTGCTTTTAGGCGGAGACGCCATCGGTGAACTACGTAAATCCAGCGAAAAGGTGGGCAGGGAAGCAGCTGAAAACTTGCTTTATGAACTGAAGGCGGAGGCTACAGTGGATGTGCACCTCGCCGACATGCTGGTTCCATACATGGCGTTGGCGGAAGGCAACTCAATTTATTTTTCTCGTTCTATGTCAGAGCATCTGGAGACAAACATTTGGTTGGCTCAGAAGATTCTCGGCGTTAAACTTCATCTTAAAAAAGTGGGAAAGCTTTACAGAATCGAAAAATTAGCATCTTAGTTTTGGAGGCGTCCAAATTGGGTAAAGCGCGAGTTCGAGGCATATACTCCACAGCTTTAACAAAGCTTCTTCTAGACAGCGGATTCAAAATCGCTCAGCCATCCACTTCTGTGAAAGAAAGATTTGGGTTAAAAGAAAACAATGATTTCCCCGATGTCCGCATCCAAGACCGTGATGACAGGCAAGGAGTTCATATGGAGGGTGAAAAGGAATCTCTGGAAAATTTCACGTCGGTTTTGCGGTCTCTTCTTGAGGATGTTGTGATCAGAAGGTGGCCTGTAGCTGTAAACAGTGTGTACAAGGGCTCGATAAAAAGGGATGTTGAAGAAGACGGGTCGGTGTGGGTGGACATCGGACCGGGTGTGGGTAAACTTGCGAAACAGGAAGCCCGAAACACGAAGAATAAGGAGGTTGTTGTGCAGGTTAAAAGGGAGCAAACAAGCGTTGAAAATCCGGATTTGACCACCAAGATTAAGACAGTTGGGAAATATGCAATTTTAATGCCGAAGTGTAAAGTTGGCGTTAGCTTAAAGATTCGGGATTTACAGAAGCGGAATCGCCTATATAAACTGGGGGAAGAGTTGATTTCTAAAGACTTTGGCATTATCTGGCGCAGTCGAGCGGCGGACCAACTCCAAGAGGTGCTACAAAACGAGGTGTCCAGCCTAGTAGAGGAGAGGAAACGTGTTATGGAACTAGCGGAGGTTGTGGAGGCTCCAACTTTGTTAATGGAGGGCGCCTGTTTGATGGATGTTGAGTTTCCCGCTTTGTCTAAGGAAAAGTTGGATGAAATCCGCTCATCCGTCGCTCCCACACTAGAGGGGCATCACCGTTACAAGGCTTACGGAGGAAAAGTTTCTTCGGCTATAGATATGGCTGAAAAACTGCTCCAAGAGGGGGAGCCCCGTCGTGAAGTGGAGACGCTTTTCAAACGGATGGTTGAGCTGGAATATCCCACAGTGGGCGCTACAATAGAGATAAAGCATGTGAAGTTAAGTGGAAGAGTTTTTAGTTTGGGACAAGCTTTAGTGGAAAAACTAAATGGAAACTCAATTTGTTTCCGCCGAGTTATGAAATCCCCAGGTGTTTATGACGGTTTAGATGTACGTAAAGAGGCTGGTGACATCGCGGTTACAGAAGCTAAGCTAGGAGACTGGCATCTCAAAACACAATATTTTTCTCAGAGTGGACAATTCAAAGGAGCATACGTCAACTTAAACACACCTATTGAACTTTATCCATACGGAATTAGGTACGTGGATTTGGAAGTAGATGTATGCGTTCTGCCAGATGGACAGGTTAGGAAAGTAGACGAGGAGAAACTGGAGAAAGCAGTGGAAAACGGAGTAGTCAGCGCAAAACTAGCGAATCAAGTCAACAAGAAAGCCCAGAAAATCTTAGAAAAATTATCAAATTGATTTAACTCTTCGGAGAGCCCATAAACTGAGCGCTTGTGAGAACAGTAAAGAATATATGCTTCTTTTCGTGTTTCCATCATGGATGGTTTAACCATGAGTTTGTGGAAGCTTCGAGCGTCGCTAATAGGGACTCTAGCAGCCATTATCGGATTGTCCACCCTATTCTTCGCTATCATCCTTCAACTGGCGGGAATCAGCTTCATGGTGTTACCGTTCATCGTGGTAGTTTTCAACATTATTCAATGGCTTGTTTCTCCATACATCATCGACGCCATTTACCGCGTCCGTGAAATCCCAAAAACCGAAAAACCGGAGTTGCACAGCATTCTGGAAAGTTTAAGCCGGAAAAGCGGCGTTAAGACGCCGAAGCTCATGCTAGCTGGCATTCCCATACCAAACGCCTTCGCCTACAGTTCTCCAATCGTAGGCACTCGGGTGGCAGTCACCACCGGACTGCTGGAATCTCTGGAAACAGAGGAAGTGGAAGCGGTAATCGGTCACGAGCTTGGACACCTTAAACATCGGGACGTCCAAGTGATGATGTTCGTTTCCATGTTGCCCGCCATTTTCTATTACATTGGCTTCTCCATGATGATGTCCACCTGGTACCGCGGCGGCAGAAGCGGGAGAGGCGGAGGAAGCGGACTCGCTATGCTCATCGGGATAGCCAGCATAGTCGTCTATTTCATCCTACATTTGTTCAGTCTCCACCTAAGCCGAATACGTGAATACTACGCCGATAGGCACAGCGCCTCCATTGTACAAGACGGTCCGCGCAAACTTTCCGAAGGACTAGCGAAAATAGTGCACTCAACCAGCAGAACAAAAAAGCGGTACAAACAGGCAAAGGGACTTCACGCATTCAAGGCACTGTTCATTTCCGACCCAGACCAAGCGGAAGCCAATGTTCAAGCAATGGCTCGGACGAGCGTAATTTCAAGCGACAGACAACTTGTTGAAGAGGTTCTCAGAAGAGAAATCACCACAACGGACAGAATAGTAGAACTTTTCTCAGGTCATCCAAACATTGTTAAGCGGCTAACAGCCCTGCAGGAACTAGCCTAACTAAAATTCCAAAACTATTTTTCTAATACGTTTGCCACTGCTTCCACAAATCTGCTATTTCGAACCAGCCTTTCCACAACTGCTTCTATGTCTTTATGCAACACGCGGTCCTCTTTTAACGTAGATACCACTTTCCGAACCATTGAATAAGCGGTTTTAGTTCCTTCTCCCAGCTTGTCGGAGCCTCTAAAATCTATGGCTTGAGCTGCACATAACAGTTCAATAGCTACAATGTATTCTACACTCCGCAAGATTTGTGCGGCTTTCCTCGCCGCAGCAGGTCCCATGCTGACGAAGTCCTCGAAGTTGGCGGAGGTCGGAATCGAATCTACGCTGGCTGGATGCGCCAAACTCTTATTCTCCGAAGTTAAAGCAGCCGCAGTATACTGAACAGACATAAAGCCACTGTGAATACCCTTCTCCACCTCTTTTGGAATAAGAAAACCAGGCAGCCCCCTACTCAGTTTCTCATCAAGCAACATGGCAATTCTTCGTTCCGAAATGTTACCAACCGTAGTCAACGCAGTTGCTAAGAAGTCCATGGCGGTAGAAATTGGTTGCCCATGAAAGTTTCCACCCGACAAGCATGCTTCGTCTTCACCAAAAACCAACGGGTTGTCCGTGGCGGAGTTCAATTCAATCTCCACCACCTTTCTCACGTAGTTCACGGCGTCTCTAACGGCGCCTAAAACTTGGGGGGTACACCGCAAACAATAGGGGTCTTGCGGATAATTCGTTTGCTCAATAGCTTCTTCACCTGATCTGATGAGTTGGCTTCCAGCCGTCAGTAACCTTATGTTACATGCAGTTTTCACTTGACCTGGATGAGGTCGAACTTGATGGATTCTTTCATCAAACGCATCTGATATTCCGCATAGAGCTTCTAAACTCATGGCAGCGGCAATCTCCGCGGTTTTTACAAGTCTTTCCGCGTCGTAAACAGCTAATGCAGCGATAGCGGTCATCATCTGCGTGCCGTTAATCAAAGCTAAACCTTCTTTTGCCTCCAGTCGACTGAAGCGGATTCCAGCTTTTTCCATAGCTTCTTTTCCATTCATCACTTTGCCTTGATATTCAGCTTCTCCCTCCCCAGTCATAACTAATGTCATATGCGCCAAAGGAGCTAAGTCGCCGCTGGCTCCAACCGAACCCTTCTGTGGGATAATTGGATGCACTTTTTTGTTAAGCATCTGCACTAAGGTTTCTAAGGTTTCTAGGCGGATTCCAGAGTTTCCCTTAGCTAAAGCGTTAGCCCGTAGCAACATCAAAGCTCTTGTCACGTCCGTGTCTAGTGGCTCTCCGACTCCAGTAGAATGGCTCCTAATCAAGTTGGTTTGCAGTTCACGGATGTCTTTTGCGTGGATGGTTACATTGCTTAATGCTCCAAATCCGGTGGTGAC
>JAYEKF010000079.1:0-7510 GCA_034660895.1 Thermoproteota archaeon
TAGGTAAGTCTTATTTAAATTAGACGAAAAAACGAACAAGAAAGTTGGGGAGAGAGTAGACTGAAACTGAATGGCAATCGTGAAAGGAGTAAGATAAACAGTTTTACACTTAGTTCTCCCAAAGAGAGATGGAAAAGGGGGAACATGAAAAAAATCAAGATGGGATGTTTAACCTCCTACGGCTGGCTGTTATTAAGTTACCGCTGGATGTCAAAGATGTGGTTCAAAAAGCCTACCGCGAGGAAGAAAGGTAAGTTGGAAAAACTCACGCGTTAATAGTTTAATCTTTGCTATTGGAATTATTCTATGTTTTAAAGTTCATCAATTGTTATGGTTTCAACGTATTTTTTACTTATTTTATAGAGTTATTCGTCATCTGTGACTAGCGTTAAATCGTTTTCGATAGCTGTGTGGATTTATGATACATCGTAATAGGTCAGGCTCTCTTTTACAGCTATTTTTAGTGTTTCTAACGTGTTTTTGGTTTCTGGTTTTTAGTCTTTTAAAGATTTGTGTTAAGGGGTCTAATACTTTGTTGGTTTCCTTGAGTGTTATTGTTTTGTGGGTGCTATCTTGTTTCTAGACCGTGTTTCCTAGTTTGTAGAATACTAGGCTTAGGGTTCGTCTTTCCAGCAGTTTATCTAATTTTTTTCCGCATAGTTTATTATTGCTGACGAAAATGTTGCAAAGAGCCCATGTACTGAAAGACTTAAGTACTACTTTACAATAGTTCTACATTGATGAGGTATGACTGAAATATCGGTTACTAGGAAAGGGCAGATAACTATTCCTATAGAGATAAGACGGAAATACGGTATAGAGGTTGGTTCAAGAGTTGAGGTCGTGGAAGAGGAAGGAAAGATTGTCATAAGGAAACTCCTGAGCATATTTGATCTGGCAGGTAGTGGTGCTGGAAAGGCTGATGTAGAAGAGTTGAAGAGGATGTTAGACGAGATGAGGAAGGAAGATGCCTGAGAAGAACGTGTATGATACCCGCTTTTTCGTTGAGTATTTTTACTCAAGCGACGCAAGATTTCTTAGGAGGCTTAAGGAAGACCTTAGATCCGTAAAGGAGAGAATGGTTTCAGCGGTAACAATCCATGAGATTCACCGCATCAACTTGGAAAATGAGGGAAGCGAAGTTGCAACCCTAAGGAGCGAAATTATATGTAGAGATTTTAAACTTATTGACATGGACTATGAGACAGCGATAAGAAGTGCAAAGCTGAGAAGCAGATACAGAATGCCGATGGCTGACAGTGTAATCGCAGCTACAGCCCAAATTTACGGATGCCCCGTAGTTTCAGATGATCCTCACTTCCGAGAAATAAAAGATTTGAAGACAAGATGGTATTCCTAGATTCCTTTAAGTAGGTCCCAAACCATAAAAAGAGAATAAAACTATTTTACACCAAATTCTAAACAGGCTACCGCGAGTAGACAACATTGAACTTTCAGAGAAAACGCAAACGCCTATTTGCTAAGACGCTGGGGTGGTCATCTTCTACGTGAAAGTAGGCGCTGAATTGAAAGATTTGGATAATTTGGAGAAAATCTTTCGTAACGCAACTTTACAAGGAACAGAGAAGGTTCCTCTTAGACCGAATGCAGTAGATCCATTTATTCGAAAGAACGTTGGAAACAACCTGTTTGAAGATGTACGTGAGAAAGTGGAGAAAAACAGGCACAGAGGGTTTACGGAAAATTGGGTGTGTAAACTGAGGGCTGGTAGGTGTCCTTGTACGACTTAAGTTTGCAACGCCGAGAGGACCAGAATAGCGGAAAACTAGGTTGGTTCAGCCAGACGCGTTAGGAGTTTCTGTGCCAATCTTTTCATAGGCTTCTTTCTCGTTTGGTTTTATGTTTCTCATCATAACATTAGTGATGTAACCAGCCAACCGATTCCTCAGCTTCTTCGAAGAAATCTCCGCCACCTCTCCTAAGGCTTTCTTGTTTTTCTCAAAGTCTGCGGAAAAAAATTCTGGAAACTTTTCTATAAGTACCTCTGCGTTTCGTTTGATCACTTGTGTTCGAACTTTGCCCAGTTTCTCGGCCTCCAGCTTTAATCATTAAACGGAAGAGTAGCTTAAGATTGTTCTTGTAGAATTAAAACTTTGCAGTTACTGAACTCCTAGCGCATTCTTTTTTGGTGATTATAGCTCTGTTGAGAGGTTTTGGGTTGGATTCGGAGCCCGGTTATAATTTCGTAAGACGTAAGATTTAATACGCACATGCTTATCTTAATGTATAGGAGAACTACATTGCAACGACTGAAAGCGGTATCTAAGAGGCTCAAAAGGTTAGCGTCCAAAATAAAAGAAGTGGGGAAAGGCTGGAAAAAACCAGAAGAAAGAATTATTCCCCCAGCGCCACCAAAGCCTATTCCAAGAGGATACAAAGTTGTGGAAAGATACCCCTTATATGAGCCGTTCGTCCACGTCGCCATCGCACAAAAACCAAAAACAGGGGAATACAAGTACATCTTAGACGAGCTACAACTTGACACCCTTGAACAAAACGTATACGACCAAATTCTAGAAATCCTACTTTCTGAAATTAAACCGCCTCAAAAGGAGATTGAAGACCCAAGAAAATTCTTCGCTGAAGAAGCGAGAAAAATTATTGATAAATACAGAATTAGCTTGGGCTGGCTGCCTGATGTTTCTTGGCACAAAATTCTCTACCATGCTGAACGAAACCTAGTTGGTTTCGGAGCCATCGACCCTTTAATGCGTGACCCAAACATTGAAGACATATCCTGCGATGGTGTTGAAAAACCCGTTTATGTTTGGCACAGAAAATATGAAAGCATTGAATCTAATCTGACTTTTAGCAGCGATAAAGAACTTAACAACACGGTTGTTAAACTTGTCCACATGGCTGGAAAGCACGTAAGCTCAGCTTTCCCCATAGTTGATGCGTCCCTACCAGGCAAACACAGACTTGCAGTCTGCTATCGACGAGAAGTAACACCCTTCGGAACTGCGTTTACTATACGAAAGTTCCGAGAAGACCCATACTCCATCATCGACTTAATTAACCTTGGAACATTTTCCGAAGAGATGGCTGCGTACTTCTGGCTATGCTTGGAGTATCAAGCATCCGTTATGGTTCTCGGCGGCACCGCTGCGGGAAAAACCACCGCGTTAAACGCCCTCGCCTGCTTAATCAAACCAGGTAACAAAATCGTCACTATTGAAGAAACAGCGGAGCTGAATTTGCCGCATGAGAACTGGGTGTCGCTGATTTCCAGAAGAAGCTATGGTCTGGGGGCAACCCAAGCGGGTGAGGTAAGCCTTTTCGATTTGGTGAAAGCTTCGATGAGGCATCGTCCAGATGTGCTAATCGTCGGAGAGGTTCGAGGTCAAGAAGCTTACGTTCTATTTCAAGCCATGGCTACGGGGCATGGAGGTATGAGCACTATGCACGCAGACAGCATTGACTCAGCTGTTAAACGGCTTACACAAAAACCCATGAGCATTGCATCAGCGTACATACCCTTAATGAAAATCATAGCTTCAATTCAGAGAGTGAAACTACAACAAAGGAAGGAAACAAAAAGTTATCGAAGGATAATCTCTGTAGACGAGATTGCTGACTATGAAAAGTATGATAAGATCTTTAGGTGGAACCCTGTTAAAGACGCTCATGTAGCTTCATTAAAAAACAGCCATCTACTGTCTTTCATGTCAGAACGAACAGGTCTTAACAGAAAACAGCTTATTAATGAGGTAAAACAACGCGAAAACGTGTTACATTGGATGCGGGAGCAAAACATACGAAGTTACAAGCAAGTTGCAGCCATCATCGCAGAGTATTATTCACGACCGAAGGAGGTCTACGAAAGAATTTCTGCAGGGGAGATTGAAGCTATTGCAGCTATTAAACACGTTTGAAGGGTGGGCTTACCGGCTGTTCGGCCGTATAGCGCCTAAATTCTTAAAAAACGTCTTTGAATTCACAGATTATCTGCGCCGTGCAGACATCAAAATCTATCCTGAAACTTACGTTTCGTTAATGCTTTTCACTGCGCTTCTAACGCTTCCAATCACTATTTTATCTATTGTTCTTTTGTACTTGTTTAAAATTATCCCGTTAGTATTTCTGGTGCCAACCCCACTTTATGTCATGATTGGTTTTATTGTTATGCCCATGTCTAAGGCTGGCGAAAGAGCGAGCAACCTGGAAAGGGAGATGCCTTTTGCAGCAACTTATATTACGGTTATGGCGTCCGGCGGCATACCTCCCTACTTGAGTTTTAAACGGCTTTCCGACGTTGATTTGATGCCGGCGATGAGTAAGGAAGCGAGGGGAATCGTTAAAGATGTGGAAATTTTTGGAATAGACCCGCTGACTGCCATGAATGACGCGGCGAAAGAAAACCCGTTAGATGTTTATAGCGAGTTTGTTTCAGGATACGCTTCCACCGTAATTATCGGCGGTGACATCACACATTTTCTTGAAACTAAAGCGCAAGATATTTTCAAAACAAGAGCGATGAGGGTGAAAGCCGCCGCGGAACGTCTTGGGATGCTTTTAGAGTCTTTCATAATTATTATGGTTCTTATGTCCCTCTGCTTCTACATCTTGTTCAGCGTTGAATCCATATACAGCACAGGTCTCTCATCATTCTCCACCATGCTGTTATACACGTATGTTTTCACGCCTTTGCTTTCTATCGTATTCATTTACCTCGCTCACAGCATGCAACCCAAAACTCCAGTAACGGAGTGGAAACCCTACAAAGTTTTCGGAGTAAGCTGTGTGGTAGCGATTCTCGTTTTCTTCATGCTCACCGGCTTCGGGGGAACGGTTCAAATACCCCTCCTCAGCGGCGTACAAGGCATAGTTGACTTGCCCACAGCAGTAGCCGTCACCTTATTTATCACTGTGGCGCCTGCAGCTTTGGTTCAAGGTAGACTTTCAAGGAAACGAGCGGGTCTTGAACGTGGAGTGTCCAACTTTCTTCGAGACTTGACGGAAGTTAGAAAAACGGGGTTGTCTCCAGAACAGTGCATCGAAGACCTTTCAGAACGCGATTATGGAGAATTCAGTAAGGAATTGAACCAAATAACCGCTGAGATTTCCTATGGGATTCCAATCCGAAAGGTCATCATGGATTTTGTTCAGCGGGCGAAAAGTTGGATTACACAAATCATCATGTTCCTTTTAGTGGAGACGATTGATGTTGGCGGTGGAACCATTTCGATGATTGAGTCTCTTGCGAGATTTGACTACATGACTCGGGATGTGGAGAAGGAGAAAAAGATGGCTGTACGTCCATACGTGATGATCCCCTACTTCGCAGCCATATTGCTAGTTGCCACCACACTCATGATGCTCATGTTCACCACCCAAACTTTAGGCGTAGCTGGCACCAGCGGAGGAACAAACATCGACTTCCTAACCATGATATTCTCAACGTCAGTGATTGTCCACTGCTATTTAATCGGGCTTGTAGCTGGCAAAATCAGCGAAGAATCATTGTCCGCAGGATTCAAACATTCAGCAATACTTGTCCTCCTCGCAATCGTAGCATCAAAACTTGTCCCCCTCTTAATTAGCTTCTAAAAGGTGACTATTTATGAAGCCCACATCAGCGAGGGAGAAAAACCGGAGCAACAACGGAATAACCCCGGTCATCTCCACCGTTATTACCACGGGAACCATAGTTGTCTTACTAACCGTAACACTTGTTTTCTCCAATAATTTTCTATGGACGAAAATAGCGGAAAGCGATTTCAACTCAGCCAAACAATTTATGCAGACAATTGGAGTGCAGATTAATGATGTAGCTTGGGATATTGGACGCACCGAAACGGTTCGTTACTCCACAAAATATGGACAAATGAAATTTTTGCCAAATGCGTTGAACTACACGATTCAGTATGTAACAGAAAGCGGAAATAAAACAGTCTCCTATATGGTTGGAGTTCTTCTCTTCAACATCAAGGTGTCGGATTTCTCAATTTCAGATGACTACTACCAGCTGATCTTTCCCTCGTCCACAGATAAGCTTGTCTTTACTGGCGCATCCGCCCCAGCGGTGCAAGTGTTCGCTGTGGAAAAATTGGGTATGAACAGTGAAAACTTCATAAGGGTGGTGGTTGCCCCGTCAATAAGAGCTCTTTTTTCAAACATTACCACCGTTGGCGATTCCAACACATCTTACGTCAAGCTTTACCTCCCCATTTTAAAGGAAGGTGGTGCGCTCAGACGGTCTCAGTCGGTCACTCTCACAAGCCACTCTATTAATGTCACTACCCAAGAAAAAGTTAGCGTGGTTAATGTCACCGTAAGCTTTCCAATGGACGGTAGCGGTTTTAATGAATCCTTCTTTCATTTTCCTAGCACCAATCAAACAATCACTGTCCAATCAGGTTTTGTGCTTGAAATATACACTAGCGAAGTGTCAACTGGGTTAGGAGTGCATCCATAGCGGAGGAAAAGATAAAATGGCTAACGTAGTCCTGGAACACGTCATTCTGCTTCCGCTGTTGGTGCTCCAGATTTTATTTTTTCCCTTTGCAACCACTCTAATAACTTCATCTTGGGAGGGCGCGCGTCGACAGGTTGCTTTGGAAGAGGCTGCAAGCCATTTAGGAAGTACAATTCAGCAATTATACTTCTCGTTAAGTGAAGAAAAGATTTGCACTGGAAACATAACTCAAGCTTCGAAGCTTCCACCAACCATTGAAGGACATGCTTACAACGCCACCGGCTCCCCCATGATCCCCTCAAATGGGAGTAAAATATTAACACTTTCATTAGTCCTAGAAGGAACACATGAAACTGCTTCCGTAAAAGTCACGTTAGGTCCAAACGCCCAATGGGGAGGGGGAACTTTCAGAAGTAACTCGCCGAACGCCTGTATAAAAGTCCAGAAGCGCTCTTACAACGTTCTCCGCTTTTACTTGGAGGGAGGTTAAGCTAGATGACTGGTGTGACGATAGATCACATGGTTTCTGTCATATTGCTAATAGCTGTGTTGTTGGTAGCCATGGGTTTGTATAGCCAAATGTTCTATGCGGCGGTTGCTTATCAACGCCACCACCAAATTGCTATGAAAGCTGCTGACCTCATAGATAATATTTGTTTAAGCACTGGATGGCCTATACATTGGGGAGAAAGCAACTGCACCCCCTCAGCTTTTGGCCTTCACCAACCCGAAGCCGCAGGATACTCGCTTAGTCCCTACTCTTTAGTGAGGTTATCCTCTTCTTCTGGAGAAAAAGTGTACTATAATGTAACTGGGGAGTGGTATAGCAATGTGTCTTGGGGACTTGGCGGCGGCTACCTACTTGTACCCTTAAGTAGTTGCGTTGACTATGCGACTGCTTCAAAACTTTTGGGAGTGAACGATTCTTATGGATTTCAGCTAAGTGTCACTCAAACGTTGAGAATAAACATCAAAGAGGTTCGACTCAACCCTTTGGAGCTTGAGGTTAAAGTTTCGGGACCTGGATTTCCACTAAGCGGAGCAACTTTAAACTATCATCTATTCTGGACT
>JAYEKF010000080.1:0-7206 GCA_034660895.1 Thermoproteota archaeon
TAGAAGTAGGTTTCGAGGATGTCACAGGCGAATACCATGACGGAGGCAAAATCTTCAGAAAGCGAAGATAAAGAATACTAAACTAAAAGTGAGAAACATAGGAAAAGGTTTTTGATTTTGTGTTTATGTGTGCACTATGGTTTAGTAGAGGGGGTGGAGGTTGTTTTGTGTGGTGGATGGGTTGCTTTTTGTTCTGTATGTTAAGATGTGTTTGTTTTGGTTTGCTTTTACGCGTGAATTAGGTGAGTTTAAAATATGAACCATGTGAGTTTTTGTGTTAGCGCGCTCAATTTTGTGTTGTTTGTTAGTTGTTGCCCTAATGAAAAGCTTCACCGCCGTTTCGAAGGCTGAAATGTGCAGAGGAGTTACTCAGCAAAAAACTTTGCATTCACCAACTTCACCGCCTTTTTCATCCAACCTTACACCGCCAAAACGAACCATACTAACCTCCTCTTCAACGGACGTGTAAACCTTCAATTCCTCCCTTACAAAGTCAACACTACGCAAAACGCCAATTCCCAAAAAACCGTCATCCGCACCATGCAAACCAACCAGTAACCCGCTCTCATCACCCTCCCAAAACACTTTCACCTTCTTCTTGACCTGCTCTTCCAAACTAAGCATCTGCATCTCGTCCACCCATTCTCCTCTTCTGAGTACTAACAACAAAAAATCTGCGCTCTCTTCACAGTATAAGGGGTGTGTGTTTAACATTTCCTCAATTTTTCTCCTTCGCTCCTTACTAGGGGAAACGCCGCTACCCAATATTGCCCCTTTAATCTTAACCCAACTCAACGGAAACGACCGCATTCTAGCCTTTCTTAAATACTTCTTGTAGCCAAGCTCCCGCAAGCCTTTCCTCTTTTCAGGGCTCCTTTTCTTTATAGCCGAAGGAGAATCCACTGACAAAACGTTCAACCCGTTCAACGCTTTCAAAGAGGATAAAATCTGCGCCAACTCATCCTTGTCTTCTATTCCCACCGCAACCCCTGCGTCAACACTCTCAACCAACCGAACCTTATACTCTACCGCCTCTTCACCTTCAACCCATCCATCTGTGTTTATGATCAGAAAATTTACACTCGACCTTTGAGCGTTGCTTTCCAATTTTTTTAGCCCGCTGATAGCGCGGTCCGTCGCTCCGCTTGGAGTGGTTTTTCCCACAAAGAAAGCGTCTTCCACCTTAACTTCAAAAAGGTCTCTTATGGGCGTGGTGAGGCGGCTGTACCCAATGGTGGAGGGCGGTCCGATATCTGACTGCCCTAAATCTCCATCTATAACAGCTACTTTCTTTCGGTTTTGCAGAGCCTTGTTGGCTAAGTAAGTGCAAAAACTTGTTTTTCCAATATCTACTTTTCCCATCACCACCACTTTTATTGGTTTTTCATCGTTGGACAGCAGTTGCTCCGCCGCTTTCTCCCAAGAATGAGGAATAGTGCTTCCGTCCACCTCCTCCAAGTTACCTCCCTTACCCAACGTTAAGTCAAAAGTAGCTTTCTTCTTCACTTCAAAAGCCATTTGTTTCCCTTCGCGGACTACAATTTTTCTCTTGGTTCGAACCGGCGCTCCCAAGACTTCAACGTTTCTGGAAATAACGTTTACGGAAGCTGGACCCACCACAAGAAGGGTTCTACCAGCGTCTACAACGTGTTTCATACGAGTTTTCCTCTTTTCAAAGGTCGCCCTTTTCTCCCTGCAATTTTTATGGCGGATTCAATATCAGTTAATTCTCTTCGGTGTTTGGCTTCGCCGGTGAGATGGCTTGTTCCAGCTTCGCTTACCAGTTCTATTTGAACGCTTTTGGGTAAAGTTTTGTCTAGTAAGCGTAACAACTCTTTTGTGTAAAGTGGAGCCCCGTCTCCTATTTTCACCGCTATATCCGTCACCGGTGTTCTATTCAAAGTTTCAAGCATAGCGTTCACTGTACTTATTGGATTTGAACGGGTTAAGGTTTTCACTACAAACCCGTCGCCTAAAATGGCTATCCCAAAAGTTTTACCAGGGTCTATTCCAACAACCATTTTATCAAAATGGTGTTTTCCTTCAGCTATTCGTATTGCTTTTTCAACAACCGCTGTGGGATCGGCTCCATTTTTGTAAACAACAATGTCAGGGTGAGTTATTAGATGTCTTTCTTTTTCGGTGGTTATAACTACTTTAACGTCTGGAGGAATCTGTTTTTGCGGTGTTAAACTTAGAAACGGCCGCCCATTCTTTTTCAGTTCGTTCACCAGTAAGTAGTATGCTTTTCCTGAAACAGTTGCGACAGCTATTTTTGCTTTCATAATGCGAGCCTTTCAAGGGTTAAAATAGGTGAATGCAGAACAAAATTATTAATGTTGCGACTTATATTCGCTTGGTTATGAAACGTTTGGAAAAGCCGATTTCAACGGGATGCACCCAACTGAACGACTTGTTAGAGGGAGGGGTATTTCCCGGCGGCTTGTACCTCGTTTACGGAGAAGCAGAAACGGGTAAAACCACTTTCGCCATTCAATGTGCAGTTGATCGTGCAAGAAAGGGGCTTAAAGCGTTTTTTGTAGATTCAGATGGCACTTTTTCTCCCGAACGGCTGTCACAGATTGCTTATAACGACTTTGAAGCAGTTTCTCCTTTGATAATTTTGGTGAAGCCTACAAGTTTTGAAGAGCAATCCCACGTGATTGACCAGCTTGACGAGCTGCTGACGAAAAAATTTGGGTTACTTATTGTTGACACGGTTACATCCCTATATCGAGAAGAGCTGGGGGGAAGCACCAACAGAAACTTCATGTTAAATCGAAAATTGAACAGACAAATTGCTTCTTTAGCGCAAATCGCCAAAACTCACAGGATACCAGTTATTATCACCAGTCAAGTCCGCAACGTTTTCCTCCAAGGGCGGATTAGCGTAGAGCCTGTGGCTACACGAGTTCTGAAGTTTTGGTCAGATAGAGTTATCCATTTAAAACCCACCAACCAGACGCGTGTAATCGAAGCTGTTCTAGAAAACAGGGAAAAGCGGAAACGCATCAAATGTAAAAGATGTTATGTTGAGATTAAAAGAACGGGGATTCACAACTATCACGGCTGAACAAAAATGTTAACCAAGATTGTCACCCAGCTTGTAGAAGCGCTAAAATTCGTGTTCCCAGCTTACTGCGCTAACGCAACTCCCGTGCTGTTAGGGGGAGGACGCCCCATCGACCTTGGCAGAAAATTTTGGGATGAAAAACCGGTTTTCGGCGGCCACAAGACTTTTCGAGGATTTTTCGCTGGGTTAGTTGTTGGAAGTTTGGTGGGTTATACTGAAAGCGTTGTTTTTCCCGAAGTCAACCCATGGTTGGGATTCATACTTTCATTGGGCGCCTTAACAGGAGACCTAACTGGCTCCTTTCTAAAAAGGCGGCTAGGCTATTCATCTGGAGCCTCACTTTTCATAGTTGACCAGCTGAGCTTTCTTTTCGGCGCCCTTCTCTTTTCATTTTTGATTTTTTCACGTCCGCATTCATTTCAAGCGTTGATTGCTATTGTGATAACTCCGCCCATACACATGTTAACTAACTATACGGCGCATGCTTTAGGCGTAAAAAAACAGTTGTGGTAAACGAACGTTTTCAATCTTGCCACTTAAACTTGTCACACGTGAGAATTCAACTAGTTAAAAGGAAGGGTGGAACGTTTCTTACCACTTAAAGCGGGCTAAGAAAAGCATTTCAGTAGCGATGTACGCAATGATGATGAAAATGCATCCTAACATTAGCAGCATGAAAGCTTGACGAGGTTTATACACGTATTTTGTGCTTCGGTACGCAAACAAAAATCCCATTATGCCAACTGTGTAGAGAATCATAATGTAGATGCTTTCAGCTATAAGTTGCTGATTCAGTGAACCGGGCATGTAAAAAAGGGGTCTTCCACCGCTTAGAACGATTGCTACGAGAGGCTTCTCAAGTATGTCGTAAATTCCGCCGCCGAGCAAAAAAACGGAAAAAGCGATGAGTACAGCTGAAACAACAAAAGGGGAGGGTCTTGCAGTCATCAATTTCCAGTAAATTTTTTGGGCATAATAAGAAAGGGAGGAAAATTTTCTTTTCATTTTACTTGTCAAACGTTTGTTTCTCCTCTTCTTTTTTAATCAGTTGTTCAGCTACGTCTTTAGCCCATTTTCCTGTGTAGGAATTCTTCGCAACCTCATTTAAATATTCTTTCCAAGAAATTTCCATGGCTTCTTTCCAAGCTTCATATTTTTCTATCACGCTTTTGTACGCTCTTTCATGCAGCTCACAATATTTGCCTTTTGCTTCTCGATCGCAGATTTCACATTTCACTTGGATTTCCTCCTCATCGCTCGTTTCTTGTTTTTTGGACAGTTTGGGTTAAAGCATAATGTCCAAGGTCTTCTGCCTTTCATCCACACTTGCACTGTAGGCCAGCCGCAGGCGCTGCATTCGCTTCTTGTTGGTTTAACAGTTCCTTTCTGGGGGAGCGGAAATGAAGTGGTGCAGATTCCCTTGAAGTAGTTGGTGCATCCAATGAAACGTTTTCTGGTCTTACGGGAATACAAAATTATTAACTTGCCGGTGCCGCAGTTTGGACAGTCGCCTACAATACGTGCTTCTTTACGCGCTCTTTTTATCGCTTTGCTTAGTCCCTCTCCAATAGTTTCTTCTTTTTTCTTGAAATCTTCAAGCAACGGTTTCAGTTGGTCCACTGCTTCTAATAAGATGTTTTCGCGTTTTCCGTTATTGTTTTGAATCTGCTCCATTTTCTGTTCAAGTTCCCGAGTTAGCTTTACCGAAATTACATCTGGGCAGTAT
Source organism: Thermoproteota archaeon (assembly GCA_034660895.1). Classification (GTDB taxonomy): domain Archaea; phylum Thermoproteota; class Bathyarchaeia; order Bathyarchaeales; family JAYEKF01; genus JAYEKF01. The sequence continues at coordinate 4,800 of JAYEKF010000080.1, forward strand.
TTGTGCAAAAGGTCGATAACATCGAATCCTAAAACCGTGACCATGATTCTTTTACCTCGAATGTAGTTTCTGTTGTACAGTGTTTGGATAATGTTCGCTCTGGTGGCTTTCGTTCCAATTCCTTCGTCCTCCATTTTTTTGAGAAGACTGCTCTGGTTATACCTTGGTGGAGGGTTGACAAACTTGTCTTCTCTAATTATCTGTTTTAATTGAACAGTTTGTCCCTCTTTTACTTTAGGTAGAAACACCTCTTCGGAGCGGATGAAGGGTTTATAAAATTGCATCCAACCTTGTTTAAGAATTTGTCTCCCTCGTAGGTAGAAACGGTGATTGTTCACATTTAGGGAAACCTTCATGCTTTGGTTCAGCGCAGACTCGCCGAAAACAGCCATGAAACGTCTTACAACCAAGTCCCAAACTCTGTTTTCAGCTTCACTTAGTTTTCTTTCCGGTAGGTTCCCAGTTGGATAAATCGCTGGGTGCGCAGGGTCTTCCTTTTTTCCTTCTCTTGGCTTTAGGCTTTCCTTTTTAAGAAGGATGAGAGCGAGTTTTTTGTATTTTGGTTTTCGGCTTAATGATTTAAGGATGGAGTTGTAGTCAATTGCAGGCGGCAGTTTTTGGCTGCTGGTTCTTGGATAAGAGATTAACGCCTCAAGGTACAGGCGCTGCGCGAGTCCGGAGGTTCGTCTTGGGCTGTAACCGAACAAACTGTAGGATTCTCTTTGTAATGCACCTAAATCGAACGGTGTTGGCGGCTTACGATGATACTTCCTCACTTGGATTTCTTCTATTTTTCCCTCCTTATCCTTGCATGCGGATACAACGGCGTCTGCTTCCACTTTTTTCTTAATTCTCTTTTTTTCGTACTCCACTTCGTATGTTGAACCTTGTATCTCAACTTCCGTGTGTATGCTCCAGTACGGTGTGGGGACAAAACAGCGAATCGATCTTTCTCTTGCAGCTAGAAACCGCAGGGTTGGACCTTGTACTCTACCGGTGCTTATGGTAGCGTATTTTCCACTCCAACGGTTCTCCGCTAACGTTAAAGCTCTTGTGAGGTTTACACCGTAAAGCCAGTCCACTTCGTGGCGGGTTTTTCCCGCTTCGATGAGAGCGAAGTCAAGGTGCGGCATGAGGTTCTCGTAAGCTTTTATCAGCTCGTTCTTAGTTAACGTGGAATATTTCATCCGTTTTGCTATGCCTTCCCGGCTGCCACAAGCGTGTTTGAGTATGCAGTAGCCAATGAGGCTTCCTTCAATGTCGTAGTCGCAGGCGTCAATAAACCCTTCCGCATTGGTTGCCAGTTTTGAAATGGTTTCAATCCAAGCCTTGGTTTCCTTCGCTTTTCTTTCCACTGAGTAACGTGGCGCCCACTTAAAGTTGAAAACTGGATAATATTTTCTTCCACCTCTTTTTTGCACCAGCGTGTAAAGGTGGCCTAAAGCGGGGACAACCACCATTTTCCGGTCGCGGTGTCCTACAAAATATGGGACGCCGTTTTCCTCATTTTTTTTGGGTTTCCCCTTTTCATCTAACGCCTTCGCTATTCGTTGGGCAGCATCCGGTTTTTCCGTGATAATTAGGATGTGCTGTTCCATCGTAGCCATCTTTCCTTTTGAAACGCTGCGGAAGTTATAAATACTTTGCGATGGTTGAATGCTAACGTTTGATGGGACGGTGTAACTATGCCTCAAAGGGTGTTTTGTAAAAAATGTGGCACAATACTTTACGAAGGTGTAGAGTTGAAGGGTCCGGATGAAATAATTCAACAATACGATGGAAAATGTCCAAAATGTGGTGAAAAATTATCTATTGTACCAAAAGACGTGATAGTTGAACCAGTAAAGAAATAATAATTGTTAATGCGGCCATTATCGAAGTTTAGAGGTTCAATTAATGAGTTGCTCTGCGAAAAGAACGCATGTTTACGTTTTTCACAGACGAAACGCTAGAATTGTTCCTTTCGCAGGGTTTGAAATGCCTGAATCCTATAAGGGAATCATGTCAGAGCACATGGCGGTGCGAAACAACGTGGGTGTCTTCGACATCACGCATATGGGACGAGCGCTAATTACTGGATTAGAAGCTGAAAGTTTCCTCAACTACGTAACCACTAACAATGTTGCAAAACTGAAAACGCTTGATGCACATTATTCAACAATGTGCAACGAACATGGAGGCATAAAAGACGATTTTGTTCTTTCACGGCTGGAACAAGAGAAATTTTTCATAGTGTACAATGCAAGCAACCGTGCAAAAGATTTTGAATGGCTGACTGAACAGTCCCGCAAGTTTAACGTAAAAGTGGAGGACGTTTCAGACAAAGTCGCCATGTTTGCGCTGCAAGGTCCAAAAGCAGAGGAAACCCTACAGAAAATTTCCAGCGAAAACCTAAACGAAATTGGAC
>JAYEKF010000081.1:0-7102 GCA_034660895.1 Thermoproteota archaeon
GAATTTGCCTTTTTTCCCATTAACGGTGAGTCTCACTTTTTCAATGAAGTTCATTCCAAGCAAAACCTTAATCGGTGCAGGATCTGGAATCTTGTGAATTACAACAGGAAGCTTCTCTACTTTAATGTCTGCGATTTCCAGCATATCCAGAACTTTCACCGGAGTTTCAATAATTCCAGACGCCGTAACTAGCCTTGCTCGTGGATAATCTCTGTTGACTTCAAGGTCCAAGAAGTCGGCAATTTCAGGTGGAATAACAGTGAACGCTGCTCCAGTGTCTATCAAAACGTCTTCAAGAACATATAACTTTCTGCCTTCAAGTTTGGCTCTAGAAATAAGCTTTCTTTCTCTAATCTCCATCGGTTCACCTGAAAAGAAAACCGTATTCTTTTTCCTTTTGTGTTGGCGAATAAAAAACGTAAACGCCATCTACGCCTTTCTTCTTTAACTGTTTATATATCCCTTCATGAGTGTCTGAAATCGCCATGACACCGTTGCCTTTCGTCCCTATCCACTTACCTATGTGCTTTTGCTTGATTTTTTCAATGAACCTTGTTTCAATTTGCTTAGCCATTCGACACCCCTACAAATAAATTATTTCTGAACTTTAAATAGTTTTACTTAAGTGAGCCTCCAAAAGATCGTTAGTTGGACATTTACCAACGCAAATGGCGTATAACTCGTTTCACGCAGAAGAAAACGCACGATTAACGGTGCCCCCCTTGTAGAAGCGAAGAATGGCAGCCTAAAACACCAACAACAACAAGTTTATGGCTGCCACCACTTGTACGATAAGTGCCGTGGATACCGGCATATGATCACGGAGAACATTGTTTTAATCCACCAGGGGCAACTGGCGCAATCTCGCTTGTCACCGTGAACTCCCCGTCCCTTGGGGCAATGCGCAACAAGCCTATGGCTTCGTCGTTGACGGGGCGTTAACGACCTTGCAGAACGGACCCGTTGCAGTTCTTGATAGTTTAAGAAGCAGATTGGCAAAGCCCAACTGTCAAATGGGATACCCCACTCTTTCCTTTTGTTTTCGCTTAGAAGATTCATGGTTCACGTCAAATTGAACTCGGCATGTTCTTAAACCGTTGTGAACGTTATATACACAAAACACAGACATTTCCATACTGGAAACAAACAGTTAAGCCATGAAACAGCTTAATTCAACAAACGTGAAAAGAACAGCTGTTCCTAGACAAGTGAACATGTAAACTAACAGGTTAACACCTAACCGGTTTCGATGTCCCTTATGATCCGCGCTCTATCCTTTGCGTTTTCAGCTAACAATCTACCCTTTGATGTGAGGGTGTTAACTCTGCGGGGACCCTGAACACCAAGTCATCACAATCAATAAGCCGGAGAAACATGGTAAACCAAGACAGTTCAAGGTCAGCAGCAAGCTAATCGCGATGTTGAATTCACTGCCTAAAACAGGGAAAAAAGTATTTGGAGACAGCCTTCTAACATACTTCCGGAAGAATTTCAGTAAACAAAGACAACGCATAGCACACAAGTTGAAGAACCCACGGCTGAAGAGAATCACATTCCACACCTTCAGGCATTGGTACGGAACCATGGAATATCACAGGACCAAAGACATCCTCCATGTGAAAGAACGATTGGGACACCGAAACATCAACTCAACCCTCATCTACACACACCTGGTCAACTTTGAGGGAGACGAATACCACGTCAGGACAGCGAAAACTCTTAAAGAAGATGAGGAGTTGTTGAAGGCTGGGTTTGAGTATGTCACAGAGCGAGATGGAGTCAAGATCTACCGGAAGCGAAAGTGAGCTTGAAGTATTACGACAAGACAAGCAAACCGGAGACTTCATAGTTAAACATCGCCAGAGTGGAAACATTTCGCGTATAGTGGATACATTCGCTGAAATGTTCCCCATGTGGGTGGGAAGAGTTTTGATAACAGCCGAAAATGAGAAATGGGCGCTTACAGCGGCGAGGGAAGCCACAGGCTTCGCCGCCTCAATTATAATGTCTCCAGCAGAAGCAGGAATAGAATGTACAGTGCCGCCTGAAAATACCCCTGATAAACGTGTGGGCGTATTAATTCAAATCTATCACCGGACAAGAAAAGGGTTAAAGAGACAAATGATTTCAAGAATCGGACAGTGCATCATGACTTGTCCAACCACCGCAGCCTTCGACGCGTTACCCCAAGCAAAAAGAAGATTAAAAGTGGGACGAAGTCTCCGATTGTTCGGCGATGGTTTTCAAAAAAAGGATACGTTTAAAGAACGGAAGATTTGGCGCATCCCGGTCACAGAGGGAGAATTCAAAGTAGAAGATCGCTTCGGCGCAACCAAAGCAGTCGCCGGCGGAAACTTTTTAATTCTAGCAGAAAACCGCAAATCTGGACTAAAAGCATCGGAAAACACTGTGGACGCAATTAATCAAGGGGCTAAAGGTGTTATTTTGCCATTTCCAGGAGGGGTTTGTCGGTGTGGCTCAAAAGCGGGCTCCCTCAAATATAAGCTTCCCGCATCCACCAATCACCCCTTCTGTCCACAATTAAAGAGACTTGTCTCCGATTCGCAGCTTCCTGATAACGTACATAGTGTATACGAAATTGTCATTAACGGGTTAAACTTGAAAGTTGTGAAAGACGCGATGGCTGTTGGAGTTCAAGCGGCGGTGAAAGTTTCTGGAGTTGTGAAGATTTCGGCGGCAAATTTTGGGGGAAAACTTGGGCCGTATCAGGCTTACTTGAGAGAGGTGCTAAACCTGAAGTGATGCTGGCTTTTGGGTTTTATGGGGTTTGAAGAAAGTTTTCGGAAGGGAGAAAGGAGAGTTCCGCCAATTTCTTTTAAAAAGAAAAGGAGTTTCTTCAAACCTTTCCACAGCCAAAAGCCTAAAGCGCCTTGAACGCGTCAAACCATCGATTATAATATGCCACCATGTCAACTGAAACACTTGGCTTTCTTTCCTCCAATATTTGTCTAAAGTCATCCATGTGTATGGATCTAGGTTTTGCACGCCTATCATCCGCTTGACCGGATTCGAAGAAGTCTCCGATAACCCTGAGATGCGCCGCTTGACAACTGTCTCGTATGTCGCTTCCAGAGAACCCCTCAGAGAGCCTACCAAGTTCATGCAGGTCCACGTCTGACGCTAAACTCAAATTTTGTGTGTACAACTTGAACATCAGCAATCTTGAGTGATGGTCAGGCAGGGGAACCAAAATCCGCTTCTGAAATCTTCTAATAAACGGCCAGTCTAAATCCCAAGGTTTGTTGGTAGCGCCGATCACGTAGGCGTGAAGGTTTCTGCCTTTATCAATTATGCCATCCATTTCCTTCAGAAATTGGTTGCGAACACGAGTTTCCCCACCAACCTCGTTAGAATGGACGCCCATCAACGAGTCTAACTCGTCGATAAACACGATGGCTGGACGCTTATTATTAGCTGAGTTTCTAGCAGAGTTAAAGAGTTGAGCTACATTTTTCTCCCCTTCACCTAGCCATTTAGACATAATGGATGCAGCGTCCACCGAAATGAAAGTGGCGTCAATCTCTGTGGCAACCGCAGCGGCAAGCAATGTTTTACCACAACCGGGAGGGCCAAACAGAAGGATTCCCCTTGGCCATCCTAACGGGAAAAGGTCTGGCCTCTGAACGGGATAAACGATAGCTTCTTTTACAGCTTTCTTTGCAGAGTCTAAACCAACAACTCGAAACCAACTTACATTCGGCTTTTCTTTCATGACTAACTCGTCATAGCTTGCCTTTTCCCCCTCTGAAGGAACAACTGCTTCCGTCTTTTTTTGCACTTCGGATTTTATCGGTCCAACGCTTTGTAAAGCATTTATTCTCTCTTGATACGCCGTCGCCCGCTTGATGTAGACCTTGTTTAAACCATAATCGGGATACAAGTTGGCAATTTTAAGCAGAGTGTCGATAGCCTTTTGATACATGGTGATGGCCATGCCTCTAGCACCTTGATTATCCAGTCGAACAGCTTCACTAGCATAGTTTTTAGCCGCCTTTTCCAACTCTTCAGATGCGCTCATAAGTGGTCACGGCCTAATCCTTATTCTTCCTTGAGCGTTCAGGTTTTCCAAGGCCCTCTTTATCTCTTTGGTGGAACTGTTTAATTCCAAGGCGCACTCAGCAATGTCAATCCGGCCTTTCCGCTCTTTAACATAATCTAGCAATATGTCTTCCAGTGAAGAAGGATGATCCATCTCCAACGAGAGTTCCTGCAACTCCATGTTTTTATAAGAAATTGTTGCTGAGGCTTCCGCTGCCCTTCGCGCCTCTTGTGAACAAGCAGTGGTTAGAGCAACCATCTCTTTTTTATGTTCTGCCGTTTCGATCTTTTCCGGAATCACGAGTTGTTTCGGCGGTTCAGGAAGTTGTTTTGCCAATTTTTGCTCCAGAAACTCGGAAACCTCATTTAGTATTTTTTCTCCGCTAGGAGTTTTCATGTTAACTGGAACAATCGATTGCGGAGAATCAAAAGTTGTCATAACCAAGGTTTCTTGAATGCTTTCGCTCACATTTTCCAGTTCAGACGCGACATCCGGCATCAGCTCATCTAATTGTCCGGTTACATCTCTGAGAGCGTTGAGCACCGGCTTCATGTCCATTGCTATGGCGTGTAGTTCTTTTATTGTTTCAAGTCTTAGAATCACCTGTTCTATAGCAATTTGAGCGTACTTTAGAAACTGGAGTACCTTTCGAACTTCAGCTAATTCATTGGCGTAGATTATAGCTCGTTTTTCATTTTTCTCGCTAAGAGCTCTAGTGCACACTTGGAATAACTGTTCATCTCTTCTACGAAATGTGAACGTAGCTTTTACCAACTTGAAATGTTGAACTTTCAACGTTTTAGTTGACCGAACAATAAGTTCTTCAACTGATGGACGACGACCAAAAAGACCCCAGATGATGATTCCCCGCCTAAAAAATTATTGAGTTGGAACAGTTTCTTTATTCATTTTTTTATTTTTCGAAGTGTTTACATAAACCACAACCGGTGGCTTGGGAAGGTTTGGAGGAGACGAGGTGGACGGAAGCTCTTCCTTTCCTTCCTCCTCATGGGTCTCCTCCGGTGGCTGCGTTTTCTCTTCTGGGGTGGTTGCTAGCCTCTCACCGAGCGTTAGGTTAGACAACTTCTTTCTCATTTCTTCTAAGTCATTTTTCTCAGTTTTACTCCGTTTTAGTTCTTCCTGCACGATTCCCATCGCTGTTTGGTACATTTCCTCGTCGATTTTGCCAATTTCCCGTTCGATTTCCAAGTTTATTAGAGCGGAATTTAACTGTTGGACCTGATGTGTGCACCGACCGATTTGTTCAGCTATCTTGTTAAGTAGGGCTTTTGCTTTTTCTTTTAGTTGATTGAGAGCACCCTCAAAATTTCTGTGCAAATCCTCATACATGTCAGGTGGGATTTTCTTGTTTGTTTGAAGGTCGTTTAACGCTTCGTCTTTCCGCCAGATTAAAGGTATTCTGTTGCTAAGGTTTGTGACTATGGTTTTAATTGGAGATAAAAGTATAACCCCTGTGTCATCTATTTTTAGTTGGCCCACTGGATAACGCATGAACTCTCCGTCGCCGTGTTGGATGAAAACGCCACTTAAAAATCCGTTGGGATTAACATCGAAGGACGCAACTTTACCCACTGAACGTCCGTATTCGTCTTCCACCTGCTTACCGAGAGATGTAAAGAGGTTGGACGCAGGTTCCAACACACTTTACCTCCCTGTCCCCGTCTCTGTGGCTGCAGCTTTTTCGCCTGTTGTAGGTATGCCCGTCGGCAACTCTGGGAATTTCTGTTTAATTTTTTCCTCCGCGATTGTGGACGCTTCTGCGAGAATCCTCTGAGCATCTGCGTTAGCTGTTTCAAAGTTTATGTTTAACCCGGTGCTTTGACCTGCATCTATAATGATTCCATTCAGCAAATTCCCAATTGATCCCAACTCTCTTTCCGCCTCTGGAAAAATCTTCGCCATCCCTGTTCTGACACCACGTAGCACACCTATTGCTGGTGCAAGTGTTGTAACGACACCACCAAGCTCCGAAACAGTGCTCAAGCGTAACGAAATTTGTTCCAGCGCAAGCCTCGCATGCACAATCATTTTTTCCATTTTTCGTATTTCGGCAAGTTCATTAGCGAATACGTTAGCTCTCGCCATGTCGTGTTTGGAGTAGGCGTCTACGATTCTGGAGAAAATGGATTTATCGCGTTCTGAGAAGCGTTCGCTAGTTCTGTCTAGCCTCTGAACTTGTAGTTCGATCCGTTTGATCGCCATTTGTAAGCGCGGTTTTAACGGGCCTGGAGGGCGCACCGCTTGTTTAATTTTTGTAGTAATTGGTTGTTTACCTGGCTCATCTTCCCATTTTGCAGCAAACTTTTCTGACAAGTAGATTACCTCCGCCACAGAATGCGTGTTTAAGCCTATTATTAGGTTGTTAATACGCTAGAAACATTTAGAACTATATCTACCGCTATACCATCAATTCGTGAGTGTTCTGGGCTTTAAATTCCACGTGAGAAGAGAACTACGGCTCATCTGCTTCAATAAACAAAATCGTGTAAGTTACATTAAAAAGGACCGAAAACGCAATATTAAAAAAACAAGGTGATTAATGTTGGGTGAAAGAGTAAAAGTATTTCTCACAGTCGCAGTGTTAGGATTCATGGCTGGGGTTATCGCAAATCTTGCTTATGTCTACGTGGTTCCTGCGCTTGAAGCAATCCTTCCAGAGATCTTTCAAATAGGCTGGGTTTTGTCAGGGCTTGGTGGAGCTGTTCTAACGCTCTTCATGGTAACTGTGTGGGCTTACATAACTGGGCCAACCACAACATAAACAGAAACATAAGCTCTTGAAAATTCGGCTCTGCCGCTCCATAGTTAGAGGGCAGTATGTTTATGTTAATTTGTTGCAGTGATTACTACTCTGCTCTCTCCATGAAATAGATATTAAAAAAGTGATGTCTATCAACTTGACGGTCACGAAGCTATGAATCGAACTTGACCGTTTTGGATCAGAAAGAAAAGGATTGAATCAGCTAGGAAAATACCGTTTAAGAGTTCCATGAAAAAATTATGATGATATTTGTGATAAAT
>JAYEKF010000082.1:0-6906 GCA_034660895.1 Thermoproteota archaeon
GTCCCACCTAACTAATGAGAAAACCGATTCCCCAAACATGGGTATGCTGCACGTTATCCCAGCCTTGTCTGTCTCTCTTAAAACCTTCCGTATTCGGGTGGAAATTAAGCCAAGATTCTCAGCGAAACTACGAGAGAACTTCACAAAGTTGTGGACATCTGGTTTTTTAACAATTTCATCCACAAGTTTTCCGCCGAACTCGTTTATTTGCCGACAAAACTTCTGGTCGCTCAAGAACTTAGAAGTGGGTAATGGTCCGAAGTTTAGGCAAGCTACCACGTACTCTTCGTTCACAGTGATATGTTTTACTTCTCCAACTCCAGGCGCACCGGGTTTCATTCTGATTTCTAATCCGCCAAAAAATTCAGCTATAACTGTGCCGAGACCGGTTTTACAGTCAATTTCAGCGATGTGAGCGATTTGTCCTACCTCAATTCTGGATAAACCAAGCTCTAAAGCTTCGTTCAGCGCCAAGGCTAGACTTAACGCTCCAGCTCCGCTTGAGCCGAAACCCGCGCCCACGGGGACTTGAACATCATGGTTTACAAAAATCTTGTAGTCCCCCTCAAGGCGGGAGAGAAACATATGCATAACCTGCTCAGAAACTTTGGCTGATTTTGTGGGTTGCCCGTTTATTCGCATGTTCAGCAATGATTTCGAGGCTTTTTCCACGCACACTGTGGTTGTGACACCGTTTTTTATGGAGACGCCTGCTCCTCTGGAACCTTTAACCAAAAGGTTCTCCGACCGGTTCTGGATTTGGAAGAAACCCGTTATGTGGGCTGGCGAAAACGCTTTGGCGTCTCTCATTTTACGAACAGCCAACCTGTACTAAGATTCTTGCCAAAATAAGAATTCTGTATGAATTTTATAGACATGTTTATATCTCTAGGACGTGTGCTGGCCGGGGTTTGAACCCGGTGGGATAAGAACCCATATAGAGTTGGGATATCCCCGCAAGCTATGAAAAAGATTAGTGGTTTCAGGCGTGTTTAGGCAGGGGTACTTGCTGAACACTTTAACAGAACAAGAGCGAAACATGGCTCTCTGGAGCATAGAGCAATGAGTTAGAAACTCACTTTACCATATTCCGCTTCCCACTCTTGTCAAGACTGCAAAAACAATTTAAACTTTACCAAAAATTCGCTACCACTTCTTTATGTAGTCAAAAGCCCTTTCAGGGAATTCGTGTGAATCTGTTTCTCGATTATCGTTCTTGCCTTGTCTGGTCGTTCAGAAAGTATTATGGCATTAAAGCCCAATTTCTCAAGCATTCTCGCAAGTTCCAATTTGGGCTTATCGTCTCTACCATGAACAATGAATATGTTCTTGCTAAGTGATTCTTTTGTTTTTTCTTGCTTCTTATAAATTGCTTCTTTTCTTAGGTGGTGACTTTATGAATTGCCTCGTAACAGTTTTAATGTCTGTTCTATTGCCATAAAAAATAGTTGATGAACTAAGGTTTGGGAAATAACCCGTTGACTTTTTGTGTGCTTGCCGAATCTCAATCTCTTTGATACTCGAGGCATCAATCCATTTTCCCTTGAAAAAGACTTGTCCTTTCTCATATTGTTCACCAAATAACTTTGCATCTTTTTCTGATAAATCCAGTTCGTAATCAGTAAATTCATACTTCTGCTTGGGGTCTTTGTATCTAACTCGCACATGGAAGCATGGCATTTTGAATCGATAGTTCTTAGCGATAATTTGACTCAAAAACTTATTGGATATAACTAAGCGAGGCTCTTGTGTAGAGAAGGAAGGAAATTAAATTTTAATCACATGGTTTCAAGCATAGCGAAAGCAGAAGAAGAACTAACTGGTTTTCAATGATTTAACAGCTCTTATCGCCCAATCAGGGTCTTTCAGCAGTGCTCTGCCCACAGCCACTAAGTCAACTCTTTCTTCACGTATTAGCCTGTCGGCGTATTCTGGTTCAGTGATTCCTCCGACACCGATGACGGGTACATCTACCACCCTTTTGATTTGTTGGGCTTGAGGAATGAAGTAGCCCTGTATATCTTCAAACTCGGCAGGTCGACTGCCGCACAAACCTCCAGACACATCGATTATGTCCACTCCAGCTTCTTGTAGCTTAATGGCGAATTTCTTGGAATCTTCAATCCCGATTCCTTCCGGGTTCAGATCATCCGCCCCTAAACGGTAAAGAAGAAGTCTTCCATCTACCCTCTCCCTAACTCTTTCAACAACCTCAACCGGGAACCTCATTCGGTTCTCTAAGGAATCTCCATACTTATCTTGGCGTCGATTTGTTAAAGGGGAGAAGAACTGGTTGAGCAGAAACCCATGCGCCCCATGAATCTCAACCCCGTCGAAACCCGCTCTTACCGCTCTCTCAGCAGCCATAGCGAAAATCTCAACCAATGCTTCAATCTCTTCACACCTAAGTTCCCGAGCTTTTTCACTTGGTGAAGGAGCAACAGGCTTCAATCCAGTGATTTCCATGCTGGCGCTTCTTCCAGCGTGATTGATCTGAATCACAACTGGAGCCCCAGTTGCATGGATGCCGCTTGAAAGTTTCTCCAGTCCACGAATTAACTTGTCGTCATATATTCCCAGCTGCCTCTCGCCGAGCTTTCCAGCAAGAGACACGTAGCTGTGTTCAATTATTAGCAGGCCCAGCGCCTTTGAACGTTGAACATAATGCTGGATGAGACTGTCAGTTACAGATCCTCCAGCGGTGGCCAAACCTGTATACATAGGAGGCATTACGATACGGTTCTTAAGTGACATCTCCTTTACTTCTAGAGGATTCAACAGGTTAACCAAAAACAAACATCTCCTTGACTTGCCTTAAGCAAACAATCTTAAAAGCTTTAACGCCCGCGTGTGAACATGAAAAACCAACTATCTAAAGGTAAAACTTGTTTCCATTAAGTTGTCACAGATTTTTTCTCTTTCGCTATCATCACTTCAGTAGCCTTGATCACGGCCTCAACCTTATCCCCCTTCTTTATGTCTAACTCTTCTACCGCTTCTCGAGATATGAGCGCAGTTACAACAACCGGTTTCTCTATTCTAACCCTGACTTTTGTGGCAACTTCACCTTTCTTCACGTCTTGTACGGTTCCTTTTAGTCGGTTTCGTGCGCTAATTTTCAATCCTACCGCCTCCCAATATTCTTCGTCGCCAAGAAGTTCACCCACATATTTCTCCACCCGCACATACTCCTTCAGCAAGTTTTTACCCAGCTCCATGAGTTGGGTGCTGCCTCCGCCTCCTTTCCCGCCTTTACGTGTTTTCACCACCGGTTCTTTTAGCACCTTTTCTATTTTTGCTAGGTAGTTCCACACGTATCGATAGGACATTCCAAGTTTTTCGGCGGCTTTGGATAGAGACTCCTCTTGTTTGATGGATTGCAGAATCTGGGCTCCTCCCTTTCCAAGTATGGGAATTCCTTTGTATTCAAGCCAGATTTTGCATGATGGTTTGTGTTTTCTGCGGGTGAACATGCTTATGTTTTAATTTGTGTCGATATGCTTTTAAGGTTATTTCGTCGAAATATACAGCTAAACATAACGGTCGAGATGAAATGAGAAAACTCATTGAACTTGGAACATGGGGCTCAGCGTTGGCGCTGATGACTGTAGTCGCTGTAGTATCAGTCACCGGAACGATTTACTATATGCGAACATTCACCAAGGAGAGACTCTTTGTAACAACCACCACAAGTCTTTTCGACACAGGACTTTTAGATGAGATTGAAGTCCCGTTTGAAGAGAAATATCACATCGATTTGTCCTTCATATCCGTGGGAACCGGCCAAGCAATTCAGCACGCCAGAAGAGGAGACGCCGACATGATACTAGTGCACGCACCGTCTAAAGAGTTTCCCTTCCTAGAAGACGGATACGGGGTGTGCAGAAAAATCATAGCTTACAACTTTTTTGCAATCGTTGGATCGGAAACAGACCCCGCAAAAATCAACATGTCATCTCCAACATACGCCTTGCAAAAAATTGTAGAGTCTGGTAGACTAGGCGATGCCAAATGGGTTTCTAGAGGCGACGACTCCGGCACCCACACAAAAGAAAAGAGTTTATGGGCTACAGCGGGCTTCAACTGGACAAGCTTAAAAGAGGAGAGCTGGTTCCTAGAAGCTGGCGCTGGAATGGGGAAAACTCTGCTTGCTGCCGAGGAATTTTCGGCGTACACGCTTGCTGACGTGGGCACCTACCTAAAATATTACAAAGATGGCTTAATCGGTTTGAAGGATCTAGTGACAGAGGGCGAGGGGTTGCTCAATGTTTACAGCGCCATAGCCGTTAACCCAAGCCTCCACAAAGACATCAACTTCGAGGGCACCATCACTTTTATAAAATTTCTCATCTCCGAAGATGGACAACAAGTAATCAAAGAGTACGGTAAGAAACAGTATGGACGAAGCTTGTTCTATCCCACCGTGAAGCTTCTGAAAGAAAACATCAACCCAACCTTAGTGCAGTGGATTAAAAACTACGCTTTTTTAGAAGGATACGAGTGTCCACCAGAATATCAAGAAGGACACGAAGAACTTTACCCTTAACCATATGAGGTTTATCAATGGTTTGGGAGATAATTGAAGGTTTCCGAAAAGCCGTTGAACTCATAGTCTCCGGAGACCCAACCGTCATCGAAATAACCCTTCGTTCACTCTACATATCTGGAACCGCAACGCTTCTCTCCATCTTGTGGAGTCTCCCAATAGCCATACTCGTCGGCCTTAGAGATTTCACTGGAAAACGGTTCCTTAAGGGAACATTCAACGCCTTGATGGGCGTACCAACAGTAGCTCTGGGGCTAGTCCTATATCTCCTTTTTTCAAGGTCTGGGCCTTTAGGACCACTTCATCTGTTGTATAATCCGCTGGGAATAATGATGGGTCAAGCAATTCTGATAACGCCTATGGTAGTGAGTTTGGCAACCAGCGCTATAGAATCTATCAGCCCAAAGATAAAAGAGCTAGCGAAAACATTAGGGGCATCCGAGACGCAGGCTTCCATGACTGTTTTGGAGGAGGCAACCGGAGGCGTTCTGTTAGCCGTTATTGCAGGCTTTAACAGAGCCATAGCTGAGCTAGGCGTCGCTCTGATGCTTGGCGCAAACATGCCTGGAATCACAAGGGTTTTGACAACCACAATTGCCATGGAAACCAGCAGAGGAAACATTGAGTTAGGAATAGCCTTATCCGTCATTTTGTTACTGATAGTTTTCGCTGTAAGCTTAGTCACTAATCTTCTCCAGAGGCGGAAAACTTGAAGCCGATAATAGAGCTTAAGAATGTTACTAAACGGTACGGAAGCATAGTTGCCCTCGACAAAGTTAACTTGGCGGTTGAAGAGGGCGACATTTTCAGTTTGGTTGGTCCAAATGGCTCTGGAAAAACCACTCTTCTGAAGATTATGGCTTCCATAGATAAACCAACCAGCGGCGAAGTCTATTTTGACGGCGTGAAAGTTGAAGATGCCAACCGAGGCCGAATCAGAACTAAAAGCACCATGGTTTTCCAAAAAACAGTTTTGTTCAACACAACCGTCTACAAAAATGTTGCATACGGGCTTCAGCTTCGAGGTTATTCCAAAAAAGAAATTGACAGAAAAATTTGGGATGCCTTGGAATTAGTGAAGATGGACGGCTGCCAAAATCGGCTGGCGAAGAAACTTTCTGGAGGAGAACAACAAAGAGTTTGCCTCGCCAGAGCATTAGCGTTGAACACGAAACTTCTACTCTTAGACGAGCCCACCGCAAACTTGGACCCAAAAAACGCGTCTATAATTGAAGAAGTTGTCACCCATATAAACCGTGAACGTGACGCAACCATTGTGATGGCTACTCATAACATGTTTCAGGCGCAGTCTCTAACCAACTGTGCGGCGCTCATTTTGAGGGGAAAAATTGTTGAAACAGGAACCGCTGACGAAATCTTTGGGAGGTCGAAAAATTTTGCAAGTTTTGCAAGAATGGAAAACGTCTTCTCCGGCTATTCAAGACCTCTTGAACAAGGCACTTCCCTCATAAAAGTCAGCGATGAAGTCCAGATTGAAACGTCCACTCAAAAACTTGGGGAAGTAACCGTTTTCGTGCGACCGGAGGATATTATATTATCTAAGAAACAGATAATGTCCAGTGCGAGAAACACGTTGCAAGGAAGAATTGTTGAAGTTTCAGATTTAGGTTCGTTGGTTAAAATTAAAGTGGACACTGGAAAACCGTTTGTCGTGCAAATCACAAAGCACTCTTTCAACGAGATGCGTCTAAACATCGGCTCCAAAGTTTTCCTTGCTTTCAAAGCGTCTTCTGTGCACGTGACTTAACCACAGAATTTTTTTCTAATAGTAGAGTTCTCTAAAATCTATGTCCTTCGCTGTCTCCTGTGTTTTGTTTTTCCATAAGTTTCCTTTAACCTGGTTTCCTTTACTGAATGCCGTGAAGACATTCGCCATTAAACGTTGAGCCTCATTGTTCGTGAATATTTTAGCGTATTGTTCACGTTTCTCTGTTTCCGTAAGCGCAATTTTGCCCATACCTTCAACAATCAAATTTAAGTCAGCTATGCATTTCTCAGCTCTTTTTCTCGCCGTTTGCAGAATCCCGCGCTTCCTTTCAGAAGTTTCAATTCTTTTACTCTTAAAATATTCTCGCCACTCATCGCGCAATTGTACCTATCCCCATGTGATTAGTGTCTCTTTAATTGTTTCTTGAATATAAAATGTGTTATGCGCCGGAAAAGGGAAAAGTATATCTTATGAAGCTACTGTAAACGCCACAACCGATTATGAAGGTGAAGGAGAGTGTGCATCAAAGCTGTGGTTTTCGATTTAGACGGAACAATTGTAGATTTCAATTTAGATTATAAGAAAGTGAGAGCTGAAGTCAGAAACTTCCTACTGAAACAAAACTTTCCCC